>NZ_JAKJSE010000070.1:0-633 GCF_050336585.1 Enterovibrio makurazakiensis | reverse complement strand
ATCCCGACGCGAGAGGTCCGAAGATCCCCCTCTTTGGTCCGTAGACATCATGCGGTATTAGCAGTCGTTTCCAACTGTTATCCCCCACGTCAGGGCAGGTTCCCAGCCATTACTCACCCGTCCGCCGCTCGTCATCTTCAAAAGCAAGCTTTTGAAATGTTACCGCTCGACTTGCATGTGTTAGGCCTGCCGCCAGCGTTCAATCTGAGCCATGATCAAACTCTTCAATTAGAATTTTCTTGTCACCCGAAAGTGACGCTCAATGAATACTGAATTACTTTTTTGCCCGTAGGCAAAACTGCATTGACTGTGTTGATAGCATTACTCCGAAGAGCTCAACCATCTTGGGTCACTCAGTTCATTGATAAATCTTATGTCTATCAAGTACGAGTGCCCACACAGATTGTATAGGTCAAATTGTTAAAGAACGTTGACTGTAGAAGCGGCTCATTTCGAGTCGTCTTCTCATCGTCAGGGCTGCGAATTCTACGCTGCCAGGCGATGAAGTCAAGAAGAAATTTTGAGATTTTTCAACGTTGCTTTCGCAACCTTCAAAACGTCTTGTTGACTCCCTTCAACCGCGATAAGCACTAGGCTTTTCCGTTGAAGCAGGCGGGCATTCTACTGATTGAG
>NZ_JAKJSE010000069.1:0-647 GCF_050336585.1 Enterovibrio makurazakiensis | reverse complement strand
AATGACGTTATCTATGGTCAAGACGGCAATGACACCCTCTCCGGCGGGACTGGCGACGACGGCATTGACGGCGGCACGGGTCATGACCGTGTGTACGGTAATGACGGTAATGATGGCCTAAGCGGCGGCGAAGGCAACGACTACGTCAACGGCGGTAACCACAATGACCGTATCTATGGCAACAACGGTGATGACCACCTCGTCGGCGAACACGGTAACGATCTCCTGGTTGGCGGTCACGGTAACGACACCCTCGAAGGCGGCACCGAAGACGACAAGCTGTACGGCGAATGGGGCAATGACACTCTGAAAGGCGGTGCAGGCCACGACGAAGTCTATGGCCAAGACGGACACGATCACCTCACCGGTCAAGATGGTAACGACCTAATCAAAGGCGGTACAGGCAACGACACCATCGGCGGAGATGGCGGCAATGACACCATTTACGGTGAAGATGGCAATGACCGCATCTGGGCTGGCACCGGTGATGATGCAGTAGACGGCGGCACCGGAAATGACGTTATCTATGGTCAAGACGGCAATGACACCCTCTCCGGCGGGACTGGCGACGACGGCATTGACGGCGGCACGGGTCATGACCGTGTGTACGGTAATGACGGTAATGATGGTCTAAGCGGCGGCGAAGG
>NZ_JAKJSE010000068.1:0-649 GCF_050336585.1 Enterovibrio makurazakiensis | reverse complement strand
GGTCATGACCGTGTGTACGGTAATGACGGTAATGATGGTCTAAGCGGCGGCGAAGGCAACGACTACGTCAACGGCGGTAACCACAATGACCGTATCTATGGCAACAACGGTGATGACCACCTCGTCGGCGAACACGGTAACGATCTCCTGGTTGGCGGTCACGGCAATGACACCCTGCAAGGTGGCACTGAAGATGACAAACTCTACGGCGAATGGGGTAATGACCGCTTAGAAGGTGGCAACGGAAACGATGCCCTCTACGGTCAAGATGGCCATGATGTTCTCGTCGGCGGTCACGGTAACGACCACCTCGATGGCGGTGACGATAACGACAAACTCTACGGCGAATCGGGTAATGACCGCTTAGAAGGTGGCAACGGCGACGATGCCCTTTACGGTCAGGACGGTAATGATGTCCTCGTAGGCGGTCACGGCAACGACCACCTCGACGGCGGCGAGCACAATGACAAACTCTATGGCCAATGGGGCAATGACCGCCTAGAAGGCGGCAACGGTGACGACGGCCTTTGGGGTGAAGACGGTGACGATGTCCTCGTCGGCGGTCATGGTAACGATCACCTCAACGGCGGTAACGGCAATGACCAACTTCACGGTCAATGGGGTCACGACGACATGCATGGCCTAGCGG
>NZ_JAKJSE010000067.1:0-684 GCF_050336585.1 Enterovibrio makurazakiensis | reverse complement strand
GTTAATCGGACGCGGGATGGAGCAGTCTGGTAGCTCGTCGGGCTCATAACCCGAAGGTCGTTGGTTCAAATCCAGCTCCCGCAACCAAATTTAAGCTCGGTGGTTATAGCAATTTTTTGTCATAACCCTCAGGCCGTTGCAAAGGGTTTGCCCGTTAAAATCCGGCTCCCGCAACCAAATTTAWTCAAACGTTGAAAAACGGTTGATACTGCGACACTAGCTCAGCTGGTAGAGCGCAACCTTGCCAAGGTTGAGGTCATCGGTTCGAACCCGATGTGTCGCTCCAAATTCTTCTTTTGTGATGAAAGATGAAGCTCTCACGGAGAGCAAGCYTACATCGTGCTTTAAACGGTTAATCGGACGCGGGATGGAGCAGTCTGGTAGCTCGTCGGGCTCATAACCCGAAGGTCGTTGGTTCAAATCCAGCTCCCGCAACCAAATTTAAGCTCGGTGGTTATAGCAATTTTTTGTCATAACCCTCAGGCCGTTGCAAAGGGTTTGCCCGTTAAAATCCGGCTCCCGCAACCACATTTAATCAAACGTTGAAAAACGGTTGATACTGCGACACTAGCTCAGCTGGTAGAGCGCAACCTTGCCAAGGTTGAGGTCATCGGTTCGAACCCGATGTGTCGCTCCAAATTCTTCTTTTGTGATGAAAGATGAAGCTCTCACGGAGAGCAAGCC
>NZ_JAKJSE010000066.1:0-704 GCF_050336585.1 Enterovibrio makurazakiensis | reverse complement strand
GCAAGTTACTACGTCCTTCATCGCCTCTGACTGCCAAGGCATCCACCGTGTACGCTTAGTCACTTAACCATACAACCCCAAGAGGTCTTGCGTATGGACAAACAACCAAGGTGACTCTCGTTAAAGAGTCGGTTCATCTTTCGATGAACGGTTTTTCGCCGGACTCAAATATGTTCATCTTTCGATGAAACCAASAACACTTGAATGTGTTTGGTGTTAATTCCGAAGAATTAACGTTTTGAGAACTTTTGTTTCGTTACCTCTCGGGTAGAGAGATAAGAAACAGATTTCAATTTATTCCCTCTCTATACAGAGAAGTCATAAATCTACTAGTCAGCTTTCCAGATTTTTAAAGAGCAAAGTGTGTTTTCTCTCAAACAGAGAGTGGAACCACTTTCTAACAACTCTCAGACACAAAAAGTCACACCCAATCAAAGCATTTGCTTATGGGTCTGCGATTCCGTTGCAGAGAATTTTTAGAGAGTGGTGGGCGATACCGGGCTCGAACCAGTGACCCCCTCCTTGTAAGGGAGGTGCTCTCCCAACTGAGCTAATCGCCCACAATAAGTTTTACATCCCCTGTGGAGGAGATGGTGGGTCGTGTAGGATTCGAACCTACGACCAATTGATTAAAAGTCAACTGCTCTACCAACTGAGCTAACGACCCGTGGCGTCCCATAGGGGAGTCGAACCCCTGTTACCGC
>NZ_JAKJSE010000011.1:0-193084 GCF_050336585.1 Enterovibrio makurazakiensis | reverse complement strand
CATGATATTATTGCTTATAACAATACATTTATGTGTATCTAGAATTTAATACACACCTCAAAGATTGTCTTGAATTTAATACCAATCAAATTTACTACACACGCATACAAGAATTAATTTAAATTTGTGCTTAAATTAATCCATTAAATTATCCTCACGCATTTATAACGTATCGAGATAACACTCAATAGTTATAAATCAATGTTATAACAGCCAAGGATGAATTCAATGCGCAGTATGAGATTACCGAAATTACAATTCCACTTGCTACTACCTACAGTATTACTCGGTTTGGTTGCATGTTCTGATAACAACTCTACAACCGCTTCATCGCCATCATCGCCATCCCCGACGCCAACAAGTTCTGTATCAGGGACGGTAACAGCGCCGAGTGGTGTGGTTGTGAACTTTAGCCAACCCACGTTGTTTCAACTGTTTTTCCCCCCAGCGTATGCCGCCATTATTGGGCTTGAGCCTGTCTCGAATGCGACCGTTGAATTGATTCGCATTGATGATGATGGGAATCAAGTTGGAGAGGTCATTGCGTCAGCTCCCACCAGTATCACTGGCGAATACAACATAACTTTGCCTTCAGGGGTTAGCCTCGCAGGGAATCTGGTGGTTAGAATTCGTGGTGCAAATACAAATATGAATGCGATAGCCCTTGACCAAAAGGTCAATATTGATCCGGGCAGCCACTATATTTATCAGAATTTAGTTGATTCAGACTTGGTCATGGCGGATCTCGCGGCTAATCATATTGTTACGCTCCGTGGAGTGATCGATGAATTAGATTTAACTGCGGGCACCGATTTAACCGAGACCTTGGCGGCGCTTGATGCTGTTGCTGGTTTTAGAATGAAACAAGAGGTTGCTGTGTTAGCAACTACACCAGGCGATGCCGCTATTTTTGAAGGCTCATGGCGCAATGGTATTTTTGAAATGGCACTTCACGATCACGATGATGGAACGTCTAGCTCCTTCTATACGTCGATGGAGATAGGAGTATTGGATATTGAATCTGACAGCTCTGACAACCTTTCTATTACGCTTGCATCCTATGAATACAACAATGGTATTTTGGGTTTTTATCAAAGTGGCGAAGCAATCGATTCATGGTTGTTTACTGCAACTGAGTTTACGAGCACGCCTGAGGCACCAGAGGTTGTTGATGTGGAAGTCACATCCGATGGAACATTGATTGAAAGGCTAAGCCTTGACGAGCATTTGAGCTACGACAATGGCGATGGCCCTGAATTTGGGTTTCGCACATTGCCGTCCACATTCATACTTGCCCCCGGTGGTAGCGATGATGTGAAAGTGGGCATTAATCAAGAGGTTGGTTTACGTTTTCTCACTGTGGACACTGATAACGATGGTAAGTTTGATGCCGTTGACCCAAACCAAAAAGTTGGGGATGAACCTAGTTTGACGTTTGATTTGTTTGTTAAAAACGGGAATGGAATGTCCAATAGCATATTGGATGGCAATATCGGCCTTGTCGAATTTGAGCTATTACTAGATTCAAATAATGCAAAAACAGAAGTCGCAACGGAATCAAGCATTCTATCTTTTGACGGCACAGACGCGTTCTCGACACTTGAAGGCTCTGAAAAACTGGCGGAAATTGTGAGAACGCCAACTTCGGTTGCATTTTCTGACACGCTCTCAGGAGATGATGTTTCAGGTACATATGGCGTGAGCGACAATGGGCAATTAACGCTTTCAATTGACGAAGGCGATGACAACATAACGATAAATGGATTTGTGTCGGGGTCCGGTGATTTGCTAGTAGCATCTCTCGTAGAAAGAACCGAGGTAGCTTCGCCACAGCCAGAAGACCCCCCTCAGGTTGTAGAATATATCCAGTGGCTCTCTATGGGTATTGGACTTGGTGATACCCCACCATCTGTTGCTGGCGTAAAATACAAACTGTACCCCATGGAACTTGGGTTTACAGAAAATGGCGGTACGGATGTACTAACATTCTCTCATCCCGGCACACTGACGTTTAGTGAATCAGGAACACAAGCAACGCTGATTGGGCAAACGCTCGGTATCACACGCCACGCAGCATTAGGACAAGTGCTTCCTCCCGAAGAGGAACAAGAAACTATTCAAATGACTGCGAACGTTAACCCAGATAGTAGTGTAACCCTCGAGGAAGACGATGGGTCATTAGAGGTCACATTGGATGGATTTGTCTCTGCCGATGGGTCGAGAATGCTGTTGTCACTGAAAGCGATTGAAGATGATAGAACACCTGATGCCTATCATGGTTTGGGTTTTGTATTTGCCGTAAAAGAGGACTAAATGTCAACTCGACAACTTTCCTGTATAGGAGTGAGTTGGTTCTTTCTAAATCAACAAACCAAGTAAGCGAACTGCCGCTGGACAATAGGTTCAGCGGCAGTTTCGTCGTTATGTCATAGAGGTTGAAAAATGCCTGAACAGCAAACTCAATCTGCGCATACAAAGTACCGAGATATCAGTTCAGTGCCCCAAGGGTTTCAGCCACCATATCTATGTTTCCTAGCCCCTCAGATGGCAGGTAACCGCTACCAGAAAAGCCTGTAAAGGCACTGCGATCTGAGCCGATGAGTTTGTTAATCGTGGTACCTTCATTCGTCACTACAAACACATCTGGCCCTGCGGTGTCTGTAAAGGTTTGATCAATCACTTCATTACTCAAAGCCGTTACGCGATTACTGCCATCAACAGACCACCAATTGGCAATGAAGTCAGCGCCACCGACATGACACTCTGCTGTTGCTTCCACAACATCGCCAGTAATGCCTAAGGCGTAATCACTATCACCCGGAACGTGAACCTTCAGGTTTGCTGTACTGCATGTATTGGGGTCATTATCCGTGAGCACATTAACAATGCCTTCATTCAAGGCAATATTTTGTAAACCCGCACGTTTCATAGCACCGAAGTAAGCGGGTGATGATGTTTGATAGCTAAGCGTGTAGATGTTGAAATCTGCGCCATTTACGCTGTCATTGGAATAGGTGGTTGCTGGCAAGTTCGCGACATTGATAGGTGTACCAACGTGTACAAACGCAACGTTGTTATCTGTGCTCACCGTGTCTTTTGCATCAGTCACTTGAATAGCTTCACACGCGAGCGAACGCACAATCAACATACCGACATCATCCGAACCGTCGAACACAAAACCCATGTCTGTCAGGCTGTTCACCGCCACCCCTTCTGGCACTTGTGCTTGCAAGTCGGCTTTTGCTGCCACAATACCACCTGCAATTTCACGACAGTTCGAGAAGTCGACGTCTGAATTAGTCAAGGGGGCTAGATTTGTGTAGCAGGCGGATAGGCCTAAACATAACGCACCCGCAAGGGCGATACGCGGATTACGAAATGTGTTGGTCAATACGTTATTCGTGCTGTTTTCTGTTTTCGTGTCCATGAAATGACTCCAGTTACATAATCTAAAAATGACATTACGAGAGATAAGCGCCCATTAAAGGGAGGACAGCTGCTGCCCAGTCACGAAGTCAAAGGAGGCTAGTACCAGCTGGTAAACGGTGTCCACTTCAGTGTCTGAGGTGGGGGTATAGATCATCACAAATCCTTCCCAGCCCAATCTCTTGTTCGCCCAAGGATGAGGAGTAGCCCATCCTGCTTTTACTGCTTTAACGGCTAGCGCGGGTGATAAAGAGGCATGCAAACTGCCATCTGGGTGCATGTGGGCGAATTCGCGACCACCCACAATGGATTGTGGGTTTGTCAGCGATACATCTTCTTCAATCCAGAACCCCTTTGTCCCTGACATTGAAATCACGGTTTCTCGGATATCCACACCAGGAATGCGTGACACGCGAGCCATGAGATCTCGCAAGTGAGCAGGGTTAGATTCCCCGCCCAATTGAACATGCGGTACGCCATCTGTGGTGGCTGGAACAGGGCTTGTTCTTATTGGCAATGGCTCAAATTCAGTCGCGAGTGTTGTCTGTGTAGCAATGCTCGAGAAAAAAAATGCAGCGATAAGCAGCGGTGTGCGCGTTAATGTCATGGTGTCTTCCTTCCACATTGAGTCTCGCCAACTCGGCTAAGGACAAAACTACAGCAATCCCATTGGTTCTGTTATCCTGAGTAATTAGAAGTCATAATTCCGGATAACAGAACAATGATTGATTACCTAAAACATATGGCGATATTTGCACGCGTTGTGGACGAAGGTTCTTTCCGCGCTGCAGCAAAAGATCTGAACTTGGCGCCTTCTCGAGTTAGCCAAGCTGTATCTGATCTTGAGGACCATTTGGGTATCACCTTGATCTATCGCACCACGCGTAAACTCGCGCTAAGTAATGAAGGGCGAATGTTTTATCCGCGTGTTGTCGAAATGCTACGCAACGCTGAAATGGGTTTGGATGAATTGAATGCCTTATCTGTCGAACCGGTCGGCACCTTAAGCCTCTCCTTACCTGCCTACATGGCCTCCTCCCGCCTCTCTACGATCCTTGTGGAATTCATGCGCGAATATCCGCGAGTCTCTTTGTCCATTTCATATACCGATCATCCGGTTGGGCTATTAGAAAGTGGCTTTGATCTGAATATTCGTATGGGCTGGTTAGACGACAGTTCCATGGTGGCGCGAAAACTGGGGGAATATCGACGGGTATTGGTGGCAGGCGCGGACTACGTGGCTTCGCGTCCAAGCCCCATTACGCTCGACGATGTTCAGTCGTGGGATTGGATCAGTTACAAGCAGCGAAATGAGAACATTGAATTCACCGCGAATGACGAAAAACGTGTCATTCCCTTTAATAACTATCGCCTACAAGTCGACAGTATTAATGCCCTGCTTCATTTTGTGCAGCAAAATATTGGTGTCAGTGTCTTGCCGTGGCACCTTGCAGAAGAAGGCGTGAAGTCAGGAAAACTTATCCATCTGCTGCCTGAGTGGTCACTGGCTCCTTTGGGCTGTTACGCTGTGTGGCCCGATAAATCACGCAGAGCAAACCTCACGTTATTGCTCGCTCGCTTTTTGGCTGAGAAAGAACAGTACTATTCCGTTGCAATACCGCGTTAATCGCCTGTTAAAGCCAGATCACATAAACCATTAAAATAACGGGATTTTCACGCTACAGAAACTACGTAATTCTTACTGGGTGAAAATGAGGCTTCGAAAGAAACAATCAATCACTTACTGTGTAAAAATCAAAACCATTACGTAGAAATACGGAGATTTTGCGCCACCCGCACCCTCTCTTTTTTCGTGCTACGTGCGAAATAACACGGCTATTTTGTTAACAAGATGTTTCGCATTCTTGGGGTCGAACACAACGATCAAAAGGATGTGAATCATGGTCACTGTTACCTCAACCGCGAAAAAAGTGCTGCTCTTGCTCGGCACTGTCACACTGCTTACCACGGCAAGTTTTTCTTCTTATGCTGCCGACAAGGTTTACCGCTTAAAGCTCGCGGAAACCTGGGGGCCAAACTTCCCCATTTTCGGTGATGCCACCAAGAACATGGCGGCAATGGCAGAGAAGATGTCGAACGGTCGTCTTCAAATCCGTATCGACTCATCAAACAAGCACAAAGCGCCGTTTGGTGTGTTTGACATGGTAAAAGCGGGTCAGTACGACATGGGACATTCCGCCTCTTACTACTGGAAAGGCAAAGTCCCGAACACCTTGTATTTCACCACAATGCCATTCGGCATGGTCGCCTCTGAACAATACGCATGGTTCTACCACGGCGGCGGCATGGAATTAATGGAAGAGGTGTACTCCCCACACAACTTACTGTCATTCCCAGGCGGTAATACTGGCGTGCAAATGGGCGGTTGGTTTCAAAAAGAAATCAATAGTGTTGACGACCTGAACGGCTTGAAAATGCGCATTCCCGGCTTTGCGGGCGAAGTGCTTGCCAAGCTAGGCGCAAGCCCAACCAACATTGCGCCGGGCGAGCTCTACACAGCGCTAGAACGCCGCACGATTGATGCTCTTGAGTGGGTTGGCCCTGGCCTTGATTTGCGCATGGGTTTCCACAAAGTTGCCCCCCTTTACTACACAGGTTGGCATGAGCCAGCAACGGAATTACAGTTCCTGTTCAACAAACGTAGCTGGGACAGACTGCCAGAAGATCTGCAAGAAATACTGCGCGTTGCCATGCGCACTGCCTCTTACGACATGTATATCCAAAACGCCCATGCCAGTGCAGAAGCGTGGGAAACCATGTTGAATGAGTACCCAGATATCCAAGTGAAGCAGTTCCCAGAATCTGTGCTTACTGCGATGAAAACCGCCAACGATGCCTTGCTCGCTGAACATGCAGCGAACGACGCACAAGCCAAGAAAATTCTCGATTCACAAGCGGAATACCTCAAGAAAGCCCGCCGCTGGACCACGATTTCAGACAAGGCATACCTCAACAGTCAGCAGACCGCTGAGTAGCCTTTTGCGCCGAGCAATTGTTCGGCGCCTTTTTCGTTTTGCTTGAACAGGATGTCTTATGCAAAGCCTGATAGTTCTGGAACGGCTCATAAACCGCATCGCCGACGCGCTCGGTTGGATAGCCAGTTCCTTATTTCTCTTATTGATGCTCAATGTATTTTACAACGTGGTAATGCGTTACGCCTTCGACAGCGTGTCTATCGCACTGCAAGAAATGGAATGGCATTTGTTTTCTGCCGTCTTTTTATTGGGCGTGCCTTACGCCGTGAAAGCAGGCGGACACGTGCGCATTGATGTGCTGTATGAACGCTGGAGTGAAAAAACGCAGGCACTTGTTGACCTACTCGGTTGTGTCCTTTTCCTGATGCCGTTTGCGGTTCTCATCGTTTATTTCGGTATCGACTTCGCCAATGAATCTTTACAACTTGGCGAAAGCAGTGGCGACCCCGGTGGTTTGCCGCATCGCTGGATCATCAAAGCCATGATCCCGCTTTCCTTCTTCTTTATCGCCGTCACCGGGTTGGGGTTAATCCTTAACGCCCTCTCGCGTCTTCTTCGCCCAGCCGTATCAGGGAGTCTCCAATGATTGGCATTATCATGTTTGTTGTCGCCCTGTTTGCCTTGCTGATCGGCTTTCCTGTTGCCTTTACCTTCGGTGGCATTGCGTTGCTGTTCGGTGTGTCGGCAGAAGGTCTCGATATCTTCGCGTTCATGCCGTTTCGGATCATGAGCATCATGCAAAACACCGTGCTCATGGCGGTGCCGCTGTTTGTATTTATGGGCCTCGTGCTACAAAAAACACGCCTTGCCGAGCAATTGCTTGAAGCCATGGCGCGCTTGTTTGGTGGCGTGCGCGGTGGGCTTGCCATTTCAACGGTGTTAGTGGGCAGTTTGCTCGCGGCATCAACCGGCGTGGTGGGCGCATCTGTCGTGGCAATGGGCTTAATTTCATTGCCTGTCATGCTCAAGTACCAATACGACAAAGGCCTCGCCTGCGGCACCATCTGTGCGTCCGGCACCTTGGGGCAGATCATTCCTCCATCTATCGTGCTCATCCTGCTTGGCGATGTGCTCGGCATTCCCGTCGGCGATTTGTTCCAAGCAGCCGTTTGGCCGGGTTTAATGCTGGTCGGCGCATACATTCTCTACATCCTCTATTTCGCCTTTCGCCACCCTGAAGCCGCGCAAGCCATGGAGCCCGTTGAAGGCCAATCACGCAAAGAAGAAATCATCGAAGCCTTGAAAGCGGTCATTCCGCCGCTGGCACTGATCATCGTGGTGCTGGGTTCAATTTTCGCGGGCATTGCGACACCAACAGAGTCTGCTGCTTTGGGCGGCATTGGCGCGATCCTTCTGTCACTGATCTATCGCCAGTTTTCTTGGAAACTGCTGTATGACAGCGCCTTTGAAACCGTCAAAGTCACCGCCATGGTGTTCGGTATTTTGCTGGGTGCGACCGCCTTTTCCATGGCGTTCACCTACACGGGCGGCGACTATTTGGTTGAAGAGTGGATGCTGGCGCTGCCGGGTGAAAAATGGGGATTTTTGATCATCACCATGCTCGTGATTTTGCTGTTGGGCTTCTTTATCGACTTCGTTGAAATCTGTTTCATCATTGTGCCGATCCTTGCCCCTGTTGCGGAGCTGATGGGCATCAACATGACGTGGTTTGCGATTTTGATTGCGATGAACTTACAGTCTTCCTTCTTAACGCCGCCGTTCGGGTTCAGCTTGTTCTACCTCAAAGGCTGTGCCCCTGATGGGATAACAACGCGGGACATTTACCGCGGTGTCATGCCCTTTATCTTTATCCAAGTGGCGGTGCTTGCCAGTATTTTGCTCTTGCCAGAACTGTATGGGTTTTGATGTTGGAGACGAGCTAAACCCTTCGCGAGTATCGCCTATGGCTTGACGAATATTGGTAATTCTTGCAACAGTTTGTGGCGGCTTTATACAAGGCAGAGGCTTCGAAGTGTAGTTGGCCTACATGAGAAGCCGATAACGCAGTAGAAAATCGCCACAAACGCTACAAAAAGGGTTCTACACTGAGGGGAGTCATGGTGGTCACGCAGGGAGAGCAGTGGATGACACTCAAACTTAAAATCATTTTACTGACGGTGATCCCGCTGATTGTCATCAGTTACATGATTGGCTGGATCACCATTCAGCAAGCGGAGTCATTGGGAGTGAAAGAAGTTTCCACCTTTCGCGCCAGCATGCTCTCCTCCCGTGAGCAATCGATCAAAGATTACGTGAACCTCGCGACACAAAGCATCAAGCACATATACGATAACGCCGATGCGAATGACGCTGAGGCCAAGCTGCAGGTGCTAGAGATCTTGCGCGAGATGCGTTACAGCGATGACGGCTACTTCTTTGTTTACGATGAAAACGGCTACAACCTTGTTCACCCCATCATGCCGGAGCTTGAAGGCCAAAACCTCATTGGCCTTCAAGATTCAAACGGAGATTTTCTGATCCAAAACCTGATTGCCTCCGCCAAAGCAGGTGGCGGTTTTCATGAGTACCTTTGGCACAAACCGTCTACCGATGAAATCGTGCCCAAGCTCAGCTATTCCGTGTGGTTGCCGAAATGGAAATGGATGGTCGGTTCCGGCTTGTACATTGAAGACATTGGTCATCAAATTGAAGAGGTGAAAACCTCGGTACAAACCAGCATCAACACGACATATCTCGCCATCATTGTGGTACTCATTACCTCCGTGGTGATCATGATCGTGATAGCGTTGGCGGTGAACCTGCACGAGCACCGCATTGCCGATGCTCGACTCAGAGAACTCGCCTACCGCACTGTCATGATGCAAGAAGACGAGAAAAAGCACCTCTCACGAGAACTGCACGATGGCATTAATCAGCTATTGGTGTCCGCCAAATGTCATCTAGAATTGCTCGCCAAAAGCGTGCTCTATCGAAGCGAGGAAAGCGAACTGACCCATCTTCAAAAGAGTGAACGCTCGTTAGTTATGGCCATCGGTGAAGTACGCAGAATGTCTCGTACCCTTCGCCCGACAACGCTCGATGACATCGGTTTGACCGCCGCGTTAGAAAGCCTTGCCGCTGACTTCGCGTCTGCCACCAATATTCAAGTCGAACCTCACCTCGCCCCCATTGATGCAACCCTACCCCCGGATGTGGTCACCACCTTGTATCGCGTGGTGCAAGAATCCTTGGTGAACGTTGAAAAACACAGCGGTAGCTCTCTCGTTGAGCTTGAAGTCACCCAGCTTGGTGAGCGACTTCAACTCATTATTCGAGACAACGGTATCGGCTTTAAAGTGTCAGACGCACTCAAAGGACGCGGCATTGGTTTACGCAACATGCGAGAGCGCATCGAGTTCATTGGGGGTGATCTGGAAATCAGTTCTAGCACCGCAAACGGCACCGAAATCATGGTGTTGTTAGACTTATCAGCAATCACCAAAGACGTGTAATCAGAAACGTTACAGGATCTCGACGTTCAATGACTTACAGGAGTAGACAGGCCATGATCCAAGGCACGGACGACATTCGCGTATTACTGGTTGACGATCACCGCGTCGTCATCGAAGGCTTTATCGCAAGGCTGGAAAGCGAACCGGGCATTGCTGTCGTCGGCACCGCCAACAATGGCGTTGAAGCCCTCGAACAAGCCAAACTGCTTGACCCTGATGTTGTGCTCATGGACATCACTATGCCGATCCTCAATGGCCTAGAGGCCACCGCCTTGTTCAAGCAAGAACACCCCAACACCAAAATCCTCATGCTCACCATGCACGACAACCGCGAATACATTCTGGAAGTGATGCAATGCGGTGCGTCCGGCTACATTCTAAAAGATGTCTCGGCAGAAGAGATGGTCAAAGCCATTGAAACCGTGCATTCCGGCGCAAGCTACTTCTGCCAATCCGCCAGCAAAGCCCTGTTCAACGCCCCAGAAGAGAGCCCAGTAAAAACCACCACAAAATCTGTTCTCAGCCGCCGGGAAATCACCGTACTCCTACTCGTCACCGAAGGGAAAAGCAGCAAACACATCGCCCAAGAACTCGACATCAGCGTCAGAACCGTCGAAACCCACCGCCAAAACATCAAACACAAACTCGACATTACCTCCACCGCCGAAATGATCACTTACGCCGTGCAAGCGGGGCTGATTGATGGGAATAAGTGATGGGACTAAGTAGTGAATCTCAGTAACGGAGATAAATAACGGGAATAAATGAATGAGCTAGAAGGAAAATGTTTATAGCTCCGACTTGTTTTTTGAGATGTTAATATTAAACTTATTTTTCTTCATTCGGATGATTACTCTACCAAGCATCAAGTAACTCTCGTCCAAAAGTTACCTCCGTTTGTATATGCATCTACAAAAGAAATACAGCCAACTAAAAGCGAATGACATTTAACCATCTGGTGATTTTTTTGTTCCCCAAAAGAGATGGAAACACCGACTAAGAGCAACGGATACGACTCCATTAATATCAATAGACCACTTAGGCAATCAGATATAGCCATCTCTTGCATTATCTACTCTGAAATGTCTAACCAAACTGACCTGATCGTAAGTTTTGTCCATCCATTAAATCTTCTTGCTCATTATTCTCGGTCGCCCGAGCATACCAGCAATCAACTGACGCAAAAATGGGCTGCCAATATTGCAGCCCATTCCGTTTGACGCTTATTGTGTTACCTCGCTATCTGGTTTATTTCGTTGCATGCGTCATCGCATGCTGCATAAACAAACTGGTTTCGCAGACATCACCTTCTGCATGGTGGTGACCATGACTCGCGTGGCTATTGAGTGTGTTCATGACAAATTTGTTGTTGTCCGTTAATTGCATACCTGCATTGTCCACATCAATGTTCGCAACAACACCTCGATAAACCGTTGCTTCAACGCCAATGTCATTAATCAATTCTGGTTTTACTGTGTATGGGCTTTCACTCAAGATAGTGAAATCTGCATACTTACCAATGTCGATACTACCAACTTCATTTTCCAATCGCGCCGTATACGCTGCATCAATCGTGATGGCTCGCATTGCTTCATCAACGGTAATGCGCTCTTCTGGGCCCATTACCTTCTCACCAGAAAGGCCAATGCGATTCACCGCCGCCCACATCAAGGTTAACGGCTGTGCAGGTGCCATAGGGGCATCTGAATGAAGAGATAACACACCACCTGCATCAATAAATGAACGCCCTCTCGCCATCACTTCTGCTCGCTCTTTCCCGACACCTTGTTCGGCGTACAACTCAGCTAACACATGAGTGTAATAAGGGTTAACGCTGAAATTAACTCCCGCATCAACCGCTCGTGGAATATCGTCTTTGTCCGTAATACCTAAGTGGTGAAAACCCGTTCGGTGATCGACTCTTGGCGTTTCATCATTCAAGCCCTGCACAATATCGAGCGCACTTTCGAACCCTAAATCACCGTTTGCGTGGATCACAATGGTGTAATCATCATTCCAATAAGGACGCATGCTGGCTTCTAAGTCGTCTGGCGTTTGCAGCCATTCACCGTGGTGACCATCTATGTATCCATCTTTAAGTTGCATCAACTGGCTATACATCGCGCCATCAGAAAACAGTTTGATGGTTTTTGGCATCCAACGGATCTGCGCATTTTCTGCGTAAGTTTGCGTTTGATGTTCAGCGATGGCTTTCCCTTTATCTGGATCATCTCCCCCCATGGTATAAGTGAAGTTACCAGCTGGAATTAGCCAATAATCCATTGGGAAGTCGTCTTCCATCAGTATATTAACCATTTTTTCATACATCTCTGGGCTCGCAATCACGCCCGGGTCAATCGCTGTTGTAATACCACCAGAATGCACATAGTCTCTCGTGCGTTCCATGCCTGTCGCGAACCGTCCACTTTCAAACAAATACGTCAACACATCGTTCAATACAATCTTGCCGCCGTTTTCATACGCATGGCCTTTTGCCCAATCTAATTGGTCGTAACCACGTGTATCACCCGTCCAATCAGCTTCCGTCCAACCGAACATCTCAAGCGCGGCATCGTTAAAATAAAGCTCATGGAAACTGCGATGCCATACAATAATTGGACGCGTATCGGAAATGTCGTTGAGCATGGATTTACTCATTTCATTGCCGTGGAAGTAATTGTGATACCCCCATGTCAGCAACACTTCGTTGTCATCCAACGAAGCTTCAAGCTTTTCAAGAGCAGAAAAATACGCATCAGCACTCTGAACGCCCTCAACATCGCCCCACGGGAATTTCCAATCGCCTGGAGTTATAAAATCAGCGCCTAGCAAAATACCACTCATCCATAAATGGATATGTGGTTCTACGAACCCAGGAGTGATAACACTGCTTTCAAATTGACGATCAATCGTCAGATCGGGGTGCACGCTATATCGTTCAATCAGCGTATTCTTTTCACCCAAATCAAGGATTTTCCCATTTTGAACGGCTATCGCCGTGGTATTTTCCGGCGCGACATCAGACAAGGTGATGATGTCATTCGACACATAGATAGTGATAGGGCTAGCAAGCACGGCGTCGGCCAAATCAACCGTTTGAGAAGGTGCTCCTTCACGGGAGCAACCCACCGCTACCAGTGCCACTATTGCTGCAATTGCTGAGGTTTTAAAAGTGTTCATGGGAGTACCTTTCTCTGACATGTTGAGTCTACCGACCCGTTCAAGCAAATTGCGATACATCTTTTTTGATACTTGTATCTGCTTTTCGCTGTTCATTTTTATGTTTTCGACATGAACACTTTACTGACGTTTTAACGTTCTTAATAATGCATTTTGCGGGGTGAATTCAAACATTATTGAGGTAAGACTATGTTCTCTTACGAACACTTAGCGTCTTTCTGCGCAACAGTGGAAGAGCAAAGTTACAGCAAAGCGGCGAGAAAACTTAAAAAGGATCGAACGACAATTCGAGAACAAATCAAAGCGCTTGAAGACAGTTATGCGATTGAACTGTTCTGTATTGAAGGAAAGAAAGCAGTCGTCACGACCGCCGGAGAAGCCATATATAGACAAGCCAAACTATTGGTTAAAAACAGCGAGCGCCTCAACACTCGTTTGCTCAAAAGCTACCTCGACCCCATCACCTACCTTGATATCTTCCATGACTCTCTTGTCCCAATCTCTATGATAACCAGCGTTGATGCATTTTTGGCAGAGCACTTTCCCTACGTAAAGGTGAACTGGCTTCATCGCGCACGTGATGAAGCTCTTCACAACGTGTCTTCAGGAACTAATCAGGTAGCAATTTTACAATATCGGATGGTGAATGACTCGGATTACCCGCTGGGGTATATCAACCTGATACACGACAAGGTGAATGTGTATTGTGGAAAACACCATACACTCGCCAACATGGAGATGGTGACAGCCGCAGATCTGCAACTTGAAAAGCAATATGTGAGTGAAAACTTACTTCAAACCATGCCAGAACTCTTTAATGTATCTCCCGACCTGAGAGTGGTCAGTAACAACGACATCCTGCTCGCGTTGTTGGAAAAAGATGGCTGGGCAGTGATCAGCGATAGTTTGGCAAAACCTATGATTGAATCTGGCAACTTAGTGCGCATTCAGCTTGAAGAGCTCACAACCTCTTTGACATTGGGTATCTCCTTCTTCTATCCCGAATCAAGAAAACAGACGGAGGAACTCAGCGCACTCTGCGCATTTCTCGTCGACTATGCGAAAAAGCATTTCTCTTGAATTGAAATCTTAAAATACACCCCTGTAGCCGTAAAAAAAGCCACCCAACCCATTCAAGGTAAAGTGGCTTTTTCATCAACAATGGCGGAATAGATAAAACAGCTTCAGCCTACCCCACTGCCGATGGGCAGTAAGTATTAATTACAGCGAAATAAACAAGCCTGCCAATGCAGCACTCATCAAGTTCGCCAAAGTCGCCGCGCCCACTGCACGGAAACCGAGAGTCGCCACATCATGACGACGTTCTGGTGCCATTGCTCCGATAGAA
Organism: Enterovibrio makurazakiensis; assembly: GCF_050336585.1. Taxonomy (NCBI): domain Bacteria; kingdom Pseudomonadati; phylum Pseudomonadota; class Gammaproteobacteria; order Vibrionales; family Vibrionaceae; genus Enterovibrio; species Enterovibrio makurazakiensis. The sequence continues at coordinate 178,682 of NZ_JAKJSE010000011.1, read as the reverse complement.
CCCAACTGAATCGCAATTGAGCCAATGTTAGCAAAGCCACACAGCGCAAAGGTCACAATCACTTGGCTATGTGCGGAAAGCATTGATTTCACACTTTCAAAATCTAGGAAGGCCACAAATTCGTTCATGATGGTCTTCTGACCAATCAAGGAACCGACTGTCAGCACTTCGCTCATCGGAATGCCAATAACCAGTGCCAACGGCGCGAACAAGACACCGAAGATTCGTTGCAGCGTAATACCTTGATAACCAAACCACTCGCCGATGATTTCAAAGCCTGCGTTGAACATGGCTATCACACTGATAAATGCCACCAGCATCGCACCGACAGCAACCGCCACTTTCACGCCGTTCATCGCGCCAGATGCAAGTGCATCAATCGCGTTGGCATCTTCGCTTTTTTCTAGCTCGAAGTTGGATTGATCCATGGTTTGTTGACGCTCAGGCACCAGCATTTTTGCCATTAGCAAACCACCCGGTGCCGCCATAAAGCTTGCCGCAATCAAGTATTTCAGCTCAACACCCATTGCAGCGTAGCCACCCAATACCGAGCCAGCGACAGACGCCATACCGCCAACCAATACCGCGAACAGTTCTGAACGCGTCATCGATGATAGGAATGGGCGAACGACCAATGAAGCTTCACTCATGGACAGGAAAATGTTGCCGGTTGCAGCTACGGATTCAATTTTACTTGTGCCGAGAAGGCGATGAATCGCGCCACCCAAGACTTTGATCAACCATTGCATAATGCCGAGGTAGTAAAGCAATGACACCAATGCCGAGATGAAGATGATGAGAGGAAGAACGCGGATAGCGAAGATGAAATCGCCACTAGCAAGATTGCCGAACACAAAACCAATGCCTTGGTCAGCAAAAGAAAGGATAGATGAAACGCCGTTACTCAGAGCAACAAGCGCGGATTGTCCAAAAGGGATATAAAGAACGAGAGCAGCAAAACCGGCTTGAAGACCAAATGCACCCAAAACGGTGCGCCAATTGATATCACGACGACTTTCTGACAATAAGTACGCGCACGCTAATAGAGCCAATATACCGGCCAAACTTATGATGATTTGCATTATGTTACCTTGCTTTAGTATCTGGATTTAGGCGGGCGCTCTAATCCACACGCGTGCGAAGACAACACTATTGGCAGAACATGCTAAGTGGTTGTGCTTTACCATCACGGTGAATGAATAAGGCCCGTAAATGCTCACAGTTACGCTGGGCCCAGTTCCGTGGGGCAAGTATCCATTTAGCAGTCGATTGAAAGCTGGTTGAATCTACTTTTCGTTCATGAAAAGTAGCCTCTGTTACCGGTCGCGGAGTATATCCGCATCACATTTCCCCTGACAACCTGTTATTTTAGCAATGAGCCTGCAAATCTCCCTGTTTTCCTCATGGACTCTTTTAAAAACAAATTGCTAAGCGAAGATGATTTGTTTTTTTGTCATTGTATTTGCAAAATAGTTTGACCCGACCCGCAAACAATCTCTCGATTAAATGCGCACTGCACCAGCTAGCATAAGATTAATCATTAACAAAAAAATAACGGCACGCATTCCTAAAGGAACTCGATGGTGCCCATAGCGATTGCTGAATTTTAGGGAAGAAAATCTATGCCAACCGCTTATCAGGCCGACGTTCGCCCCATTACCGCCACCATTGATGGGAAAGGCCCCCATATCGTAACAAGCCTTTCAATGAGTGCTGAGATTTCAAACCACAGCACACTGAATGCCGCCCTCGTCTGCGAAGATCTTATCGCCGATAAATCGCTTGGAAAAGTACTTAAATTTGATATTAAAAGTCCGCAAGAAGACACGTCATTGCTCGGACTGATCACCACGATTTCGCTACAAGGTTACAGCGAAGAAAAAGAGCTTTACTACTACTCGCTAGAAGCGAAAGACCCGCTTTCACTGCTTGCTTATCGCCGAAATCGAAAAATTTTCCAAAGCATGACCAGCAAACAGATCATCGAGGATGTGCTCAATGAAGCTGGCATAAAAAGTAACGCCAAGATATCTGTTTCAGGCTCAGGGACAACGCACGAATATTGCACCCAAGCTGACGAAACAGATTTAGCGTTTATTCAGCGTTTAATGAGCTTCGAAGGCTGGCATTATCATTTTGACCATTCAAGCAGCAAGCCCATGATCACCGTGGGTGACAGCAACCAAACATTCAAGGCTATTGCTGACAGTACGTTCACGTACCAAACACCCAACCCGGATCCATCTCGGGAAGTCACCAGTTGGCTAACAACAACGCGTGTGAATACATCAACCATCTCTTTGGGCGATCACAGCGAAACCTTGGCGGAAGCCATTACCAGTGGAGATAAAAAAACCTCCAGCTCCGCGTTTGTCACTGGGCTTAGCCAATACCATTACGGACAAGGCTTCTCAGACAAAGCCGCCATACGTGATAGCGCCAAGCGTCAAATGGAAATTCACGACAGTGGTAAAATCGTTAGCTTTGCCGAATCCAAAGTTGCGACGTTAAGTGCAGGCAATAAATTTAAACTCACCCAACACCCGATCACCACCTGCAATCAAGAGTACGTAGTCATTTCAATTCACACCGAGTACGCGGGCGGTGAAAGTGGCAGGCCATTTGCGTGTTCAAACCGTTTTCAATGTATTCCTTCTGCGACACCATTCCGCCCTGCCTTTATCGACAAGCCACGCATACACAGTATTCATACTGCAACGGTCACTGGCCCAAGTAGTGAAGAGATCTACAAAGATAAATCGGGACAAGTGAAGGTTCAGTTTCACTGGGACACTGAAGGCAAAAACGACGAAAACACCTCTTGCTGGCTTCCCGTGGTTCAAGGTGCTGCGAGTAATGGCTTTGGTATGCAGTTCATTCCACGCATTGGTGATGAAGTGCTTATCAGCTATATCGAAGGTGACCCAGACAGACCCGTGGTATCAGGGTCAATTTATAACACCAAGAATATTCCGCCCTACTCCGCTGCGACACAAAGCGGCATCAAAACTCGTTCAACGCCAAAAGGCAGCAGCAAGAACGGCAACGAATTACGCTTCGAAGACAAGAAAGACAAGGAAGAAGTGTTCCTGCATGCAGAACGTGATTTTATGGTCGAAGTGCTAAATGACAGCACGCGTACCGTGACAGGCAAAGAAGCACTCACGGTCGAGAAAACCATCGACATCAGCAGCAAAGAAGCCTTTACCGCAAAAACCGACGACAAATATACGGCAAGTAGCAAAGCAGACATGGCCTTGTCTTCCGACAAAAATGTCAAAGTCGATGCAGGCAGTAATGCCGAAGTCTCAGCCACATCAAAAGTATCGGTAGACGGCCAAACCATCGAGATCAGCGGCAAGACCAAAATTTCTCTGTCAGTGGGCGCGTGTAAGCTGGAAATCAGCAACAGCGGTATCAAACTCGATGCGCCACAAATCAGTATCAATGGCAGCGGAAAAGCGGAACTAAAAGGAGCAATGGTGACCGTTGAAGGGTCAGGTAAAGCCGATATTAAAGGCGCAATGGTCAGCATTAATGGTAGCGCCATGGCAGAGGTCAAAGGCGGGGCTATGGTCCAAATTCAAGGCGCAATTACGAAGGTGAACTGATGAGTTTTGTAAAGATCCCACACCCGTTCGCACAAAACATACTGTGCCAATACGAACCGCAAGATGGCATCAAGCCACTCATTGAACCTGGCATGACCCCTGAGCAATTATTGAATCGCGCTCTGCAAGAGGGTTTGAACGCCGATGCCGTTATCTTCCTCGCCCACGGCTTACCCGTTCGCGAGGCCGTGTGGTGGGCTTGCTGCTGTGCAGGTACACGCCAAGATTGGGATGAAGCGCAACTTGATGCCATTCGCGCAGCCAAAGCCTGGGTGCATACGCCAGATGAAACCAGCCGCCGCTATGCAGAGTCCACAGCGAATGCAGCAACACTACAAAATGGCGCAGGTTGGGTCGCACAAGCGGTGTTTTGGAGTGGCGGCAGCATGACAGGTCCCACAGACCCTGTTGTTCCACCGCCTGAGTATTTGTACGCACAAGCTGTCGCTGGCTCTATTAACCTCACTGCCATTTTGCCAGACGGTGCAGAAGCAGACGCGCGATACAAACTGTTTATCGAAATGGGTTTAGACATTGCCAACGGCGGTAATGGAAACATAGGAAACGCAGCATGACATTACCTGCAGCCCGTGCTGGCGACATGCACGTTTGCCCAATGCAAACCCCAGCCGTACCGCCAATCCCGCATGTTGGAGGGCCAATATTGCCGATGCCTTGTACCGTGCTTATTGCCAACATGCCTGCAGCAACGGTCGGGCAAATGTGTACCTGTGTTGGTCCACCAGACACCATCACCAAAGGCAGTGCGACAGTATTATTTGGCAACCTCCCTGCAGCGAGAATGGGTGACATGACCGCGCATGGCGGCACGATCGTTGTAGGTATGCCCACCGTCTTGATTGGCGGTTAAGCAAAACGCATAATTGAAACCTGCTACTCAGTCACACGATCAATCGCGTACTTCATGAAACCAAGGATGAACCATGTCGTTATTTTCCGGCTTCGCGCTGTTTCTCGCCCTACTATTATCTGTGATCATTCCCGGACCAAGCGTGATGGCGGTGGTTTCAAGATCACTTTCCTTTGGCATGAAACAAGGCTTCATGGTTGTTCTCGGGGTGCTTGTCGCGGACTACATCTTCATTTGTCTGGCGCTATCGGGGTTATCTGCAGTGGCGACCGCCATGGGCGAGTTTTCAGTGTTTCTTAAATACGCTGGCGCGGCTTACTTGATTTGGCTAGCTTACAAGAGCTGGACATCACCGACGTCTGACAGTGACCTCACCGCACAAAAAGCATCGAAAGCCAAAGGGTCTTCCAGCTTTGCGATGGGCTTAGTGATCACTTTATCGAATCCAAAAGCCATCTTGTTTTACATGGGCTTCTTTCCCGCGTTCATTGATGTGCAAACCTTGTCAGCATCTGGCATTTTGGCCGTACTACTCCTATCAACCATCGCTGTTGGCGGCGTGTTAAGTGGCTATGCCATCTTGGGTGACAAAGCCACTCGCATCTTCAATGGTCAGAAAGCCAAAGCACGCATCAATAAAGTGTCAGGGGGTATTTTAGCCGCTTGTGGCGTTGTTCTAGCTATTAAAATATAAACATCCTGACTCACAGGGTTAGAACGAAAAAGCCGAGTCTTATCACTCGGCTTTGAATCTCTGGGCTCAGGACACTAGGTTTTGAAGAACTATGGCTGCTTTCTCAGCCATTCCATGGTCTTATCAATTCGTTGTCTAGCGATCTCGGACAAATCTGCCTTGTCCATTTGTCTTAGCCAGCGGATCAATGCATACCAATCGTCTGAGGCTTCGACAATCCCCTCTCCTTGGGCTTGAGCCTCTGAAGAGAAGCCTTTACTCATATGCCAAGTGTTGAGTTTTTTACGCGACAAACCAATGGGCATTGCCGCGCCAAAATCAATCAAACACACACGGTTGTCTATTTGATTCCAAAGCACGTTGGAAGGTTTGATATCACCATGGATCCAACCAGCCTGATGACAATGGCACAAGGCTTTTAAAATACCTGGTAACAAGAGCGTAAAGGTTTCAGCCTGATAGGGATTCATATCAATCAACGGCACCATATCAGGGTAATATTCCAGTGCAATGAAACGGGTTGTGGGATAAAGCGCTAGCGCTTTCTGAACCCCTGCTCCCTTGCATGCTGATAGCGCTTCCCACTCACGCTCTAAGCTAGATTTCTCAGAGCCTAATGGCGCTCGACGCAACACAACCGTGTCACCGGTTTCAATCTCTGTTGCCAAGTACGCGTTCGGAACAGGCTTCGAACTGAGCTGCTCCGTCAGTGTGAATTTTCTGTCTAACACCGTCCCCACTTGCCAGCTTTCCTGCATAGCAAGGGTTTCCGCTAACAACTTAAGATGGTCAGGTGTCATCAAAGCCTCCTCGGCAAATCGAACTGTGTAAACAAACCTTTATCGAGCACAACCACACTGTCTTGCAGCGTGTAATCAAGAACAATCTTGTGCGTGTCTAATTCATAGTTGAGTTTGTTGATCCGACGGTCGCTGGTTGCACTACTAGCCCCATCAAAAATCGCCCTGAACAAGGCCCACTCTCCAGAATAAGAGCGCGTCGCCAAGCGATTGTCGCCTTGATAAAAGCTAGTGCTTAAATAGCCATCAATCCCCATCGAAGGCCACGACACATTGCTCCACACTCTTGGGCCATGACGATAACTGAACACATTTTCCACTTCACGAATCTGAAACTCTGTCACATCAGTGCTCATTGAGCTTGGACGCAACGACACCTGCAATGCCAGTTCTTGCCCAGCAGAACCAAAGAACAATTTGCTGATGGTTTTCGCTTTCTTAAGCTGATCTCTGGTCGATGCGGAGATAGGCATGGCTTGACCATCAATTTGTCGTAGCTTCAACAATCCGTTGTCCCAATACACAAACGGCGCGAGCATTTGGTCAATAAAGCTATCTAGCTTTCCTTGTGGCTTAAAGAAGCTTGAGAAATCATCAATCGCCACTTCCCCGCGCCCTTGTAGCGCAAACGGGAACCGACCAGCAACGGTGGCAGCATAATATTGATAAACCTGCTCATCCCACTGTTTGTTTAAGTATCCCGCACTGGCGTAGATCACTTGCTGCCACGACTGACGCTCAATAGATTTCACCCAGCCCGCCACTTGTGCGGGAGCTTTGCTTGATTGACGGCCAAATAACACCAAAGCATCTTGGCTACCTTGTGCGTGGGCAATGGCATAATCCATCATGACTTTGCCTGGGTCAGGGCTTGTCAACGCCGTATCAAAGTAGGTGTTAAGACTGTCGAACTGGGCAATAAGTGCATCCACAGGCAACGGGCTTTTGGCATCACCCTGCCCTTTCAAGAATGCGCTGTAGCTTGCGAAGGTTTCGTTCACGACATAAGACGGTTGAAGCTTCAACAGCTTGTCACCTGCCACACCGCCAACTTTATCCGCAGCTTTTGCGGCTTTCGCTACTTTACCCAACTTAAGAACCTTCGCGCCCTGTTGAAGCGCTGCTGTATCTCCTGTTTCTTCTTTTGCCAGCGTTGTGTTGATCACGATAGCATCTAACAAATCCAACAAGGGCCCACTGGATGGTTCTCGCGAAAGGCGAAGTGAATAGCTCAAGTCATTGGTTGACGTAAATTTTCTTACTTCGATATTGCTAAGAATGTCTTGCCAGCGATAAATGTAGTCTGAAAAATACAAACGTTGGATCTGCTTACTAAGCGCTGCCATCTCAGGGATCGACACGGGAGACAAATCACCTTGAATCGCTCGAAACTCTTCATACTGTTGTTTTAGTACCGGAGAGTTGGCGGAAAGATTGAGGCTGTCATATCCCTGCTTAGTGAAAATTTCAGGCATTACATAGCCATGAAACCCTTCAGAGAAACTAAACAGAACGTCGAATTTATCCCCTAACTGGCGTCGAACATCCACTTGCGCTCGATATGCAGGCAAGCTCTTTAATCTGGCATAGATCAAGCGTTCAGGAGATAGACCGTCAAGGTTACTCGATGCCACGGAGATGAGTTCTTGGTTCGGTTTAATGGCGTGGTCGTACTGACTTTCGAACAAGTCATCAAGCAAAAGGGAGAGCGATTTCACATCATCAATGGATGCTTCCCCTTGATCTTCCAAGTTCTCAAGCAAATAGGAAATCAATGCATCTTTATCCAACTGTTGTTGATTGAAGAGCATTTTGTAGTAACGCAGGATCTCGAAAATACGGGTGGGATTTCCCAAGCTCACGTATACATAGAGCTCATTACTGATCAGTTCTTCAACACGTGGCAACAAAAACAAATGCAACTGTTCTTCGTAGGTGCTGTAAACCTTACTGGCGGTGTCTTGTTGCTGAACACTAACTTGGCTATACCAAGGTCGCGGCGCTATTCCTTCTTTCACCACACCACGTAGTTCACTCATGACCGAAATCGTATCAATAATGGTGTGTGATTCTTTAGCGAGTCGTTCGATATCACTTTGATACAAACCGAGCTGGGTTAATGCCTTGCTGCGCCAAGCTTCATCGTTATCCCAGTTTTCTTTCATTGCCGCTGACACACCGCCAATGACCAAAAACGCTACCGCCACCATGGCGGTTCTCGACAACAAGTAACGTGTCTGACGGAACATGTTCATGGCCGTTATCTTGCGCTCAGGCAACAGCACATCAGAAAACAGGCGGCCTGCAAAATAGCCGCGTCTACCCGGCAGTTGCTCTCTGCGTACTAAGGCATTGAATTCTGCGCGCTCAGCGATAACTTGCGTCAGTAAATCCAACTCTTTGCCGCTTTGTCCACTTGAGACGAGATAAATACCCCGAACCCATACTGCGCTCCGAACACGGTTTTCTCGCCCGACTTCCGCCATTAATGCGCGTGCTTGATCGAAGAAAATGCGCAATTGATAAGGCAGTGCGAGCACTGAATCCGTGCGTTCGTTACTGACATTTCGTAGCAAGGTCATTTGCTGTTTAGCGAGATCTTTAAGCAGCAGTTTTACTTTTTCGTCAAACTGAATAGTATCGAATCGGCGAGTATCATCATTTGATAAGGTTATGCCGAACGGGTTGTCGACGTCTCGGCCCGAATAGCTTTCAAAGAAAGGGACGAAATCCGCAATCGTATCGGCTTTGGTGAACACACTATAAACCGGAAGATTAACGCCAAGCGCTTCACAGAGAGAAAGCACTGCATCTTGCAAGGTCGACGCGAGCGCCTGCGCATCTTTTTTGTCGGCTTCGATCAATTGATTAGCTTCAACAACCGTCAAAACGCCACTCAAACCCTGCCTTGGTCGGTATTTCATTAGTTGCTGTGCCAGCACCTTCCACAAAGCTGGATCCACACCATCATGATCAAAGAGTCGATGTCCTGCTTCTATGACCACCATTTGGTCATTGCTCCAAAAGCGTAGGTATTGCGTGGCATCGGTTTCACTCAGCTGAATATCAATGACAGGTTCGAGGTCATTCTGACGAAGCAGCGCACTCTTGGCGCTGTTTTGACGCCCGATGAGTACATACCAAGGCAATGAATACATGCTCGACAACTTACGGTTTCCGTCACCTTTAATTTTTCGGATCGATGCCGTAAAGATGTCTCGAATTGCTTTCGTGTCTTGTTCGAGCAAGACCTGTTGCTCGTGTTTTTGAATAGATTCTTCCGTTTTCGGCTTAGAGAAAAGACCAAAGGCCAACACCAAGAATGGCAAAACAAATGCGCCGATAAGAAACGCCATACGCGCCCAAGCAATGCTGGAATCGACAGGAACGGACCACCAGCCAAGCAAGCATGCACCTGACATAACCAGTGCAAGCAAAAGGAGTAAGAATGCCTTTTTCATATTATTGCTGCGCCCTCCTGATTGTCGCATTCAGTCCGTAGCGAACATTCAGTTCATTTTTAAGTTTTTTAATCGCATTCAGGTTATTACCGGCATCCAAGATGACTTCTATTCCTGAATCCGTTTCAACGGAATACGTGTCATAGCCTGATTTACTCAGATTACTGGAAAGCTTGAGCACATCAGCCGTTTCAGAGAAGACTGCCAGAAGAATTTCCCAATCAACCGTGACGGAAGTAGGTGTCGTCACTTCTTGCTCCTTTGGTTCATTCAACGGCAACAAACCCAAATCTTGTTCGTTGCTTACGTACACCAAATCCTGATTGGTTTTCGCCAAGTCCACGTCAGACAAATCGAGGGTGGCAAATTGGCTAAGCAAGGCATCACTGCGGGTGTGATACCAATATTCAGATGCGAAATAGCCACCGCCCAATAACACGCAAGACAACGTGATGATTTTCGCCATACTTAACGGTTTGTTCGGCTGTGTGTGGGTGTGTAATTCGGGGGTTCGAGGAATAGGCAGTGGTGATTCTTCTCGATAGTGACGAAGAATGCCATAAACATCAGATTTGATGTCATGCAACGCACCCGGCTCAACGTGACGATAACGACCTTTAAACCCGAGCATGACCAAGACATACTGAAGTTCAATAAAGTCAGCAAGTTTTGCAGGTTGCTGACAGGCCTTTTCCAGCAAAACGAAGAATACTTCACCGCCATTGCGCTGATTGAACACCTTGCTCAGCAGGGAATGATTCTCCCATCGAGCACGTTGTCCCCACTCGGTATAAAGAATGATTTCATCGAAGGCGGCACACAGCACAAAACATGCTCTGTCGATCACGCTAGGGTGATAATCAAGGTACAAGCCTCGGCGCTTGAAATTGGTTATCCCGTCGAGAACTTGCTGACGAAAACGCTCCAGATCTCTCGGCTCGCCTTGCCGCGGTAACGTCACCAACGTGCCGAGTAATTCCGTCGCGGCATTGAGCAGTGGGCTGCCATAAACAGCAAGATTTTCAATTAACTGGCCGCTATCACCCAATTCAGGCAAGGCTTCTTGAGCCGCAGCTTGAGCTTGGGCGTGTACATCCAACTGCTGCCGACGAACAACAATGGTGGGTTCTTCGTTAAAGAGTCCGCTCATGCGCTGCCTACCTGATCACGTGGAGTTCAACAGTGACATTACCCACGCGCTCATCAATATGCAGCGCAATGGGTTCATCTTTCTTCACGAGAGATTGCCAAAGATCCGATTGAATATTCACTTCGAAATACGCTGCATTGCTGCGTGACTTCAACTCCGTCGGTGCGACAGGCAAATAACGAAGTTCGACCCCAGAAAGTGCATTTCTGACAAGATCAGCAATGTCGCTGTTTCCTGCCATTTTTGCCGCCAAGGAGAATTGCTCGCCCAACTCGACCGCACCCATATCGTCTGACGAAACAACAACGATGAAGCGACCGCTATTAAATAGCGCCCGATCTTTCACGATGGTGCGAAGTAAACGGCGAGAAACAAACAGGCTGGTGTCCCAAGGCAAGGTGGTGACGTTATCAAGCTGCACTTCGCGCAGCAGCACTTGTATTTCCGCGAATGCAATGGAGAAATTGTCATACATGGCATTTGGGTTCCATGTCGGAAACTCTTCCGGCATGCGCCCTTCTAGCCCTTGCATTTGACCGACCATAGCAATGCACTCGAGATAGAGCGCTTCGGCGGTCAACGCACCGGTGTCCAGCCAATGGCGAATTTTTGGCAACCAGCCGCCCAAGGTTTGTAGCCAAAGATAATCACGCATCAGTGCTTGGTAGCTTTTGCTGCCGCTGTCGACTTGGAGACGATTAGAAATGGTTTGTGCACGATACTGCATTTGCGCATAGATTTCCGACACGCAATCTTTCAAGTAGTCTGACACACTGAAGCTCAAACATGCAGGAACAAATGCCTTATTGAGCAGCACTTCACCTTCCGATTTATGCTCAGAAACAAACGCCACAGGCAGCAAGGTGTAATCTTGCAGATCTTCACCTTCTAGCTTCAATACAATATTCAGTTGCGCCACTTCCAACGGCACGGCTTCACTGTGATCGCGGCTGGTGTCATAGGCTTGAAATTCTAGTGGCATGTTGCGCATATGCTGGCCTTGGCCCACATCAACCACGCCAGCGCGATACACAGGCACTGCCAAATACACACGCTTGTTTAACGTGCCTTTCGGAATGTCGAGCACCAAGCCTTGAGCCATCTCGAAAGGCGTGCCATCAGGGAATATCCCCTTGGCTTTTTTTACGCCAACCTTGCCAATCTTTGGCATAGAAGCGTCAAGTTCAAGTTCCGAAAGCCCGAAGCTTCCAGGCGCAATTTGCCCACAATATGATTTGGCGAAATGCTCTAAATACCGCTCTTGTTGTTGGAAATGTTGAGGGCTAAGAAACATGCCCTCGCTCCAAACGACCTTTTTCATGTCCACGGTTTAATCCTCTGTCCCTGTCATCGTCAGGTTAATGCCATCCAATTGCAGCGTGATGGTTTGAGACCAATTTCCAAACGATGTAAAAATTGCTTTGTTGTTAGCTTCTCGATAGTTCGCAAACGCGACGATGACGCCAACAAATTTGGTTTCCGCGTTCGCGGGAATAATTTCGGTGCGGGCTTCCCCCGGCATAACGCTTGGCAAATAGCGCTTAGACAAAAGCCCTGCTTTCAATGCCCCTTGGTCGTCGTTATACAGCTGAATGAAATCGGCCTGATTAAACGCTTCACTGTCAGCGAGTTGATAAACACGGATTTCGACAGGCGAAGGCAGGTTATCCACGTTGGGGTTAATGTTGCTTTCTGCACGAATATCCATGGTGAATTTCGGGGGCGAATCATCGCTAAACCAATCAATCGGATTAACGGAAACCGAAGAACCACACCCCGCCAATACGCCAATGGAAAGAAAACAAGCAAGTAACGCTTTCATCTTACTTGTCTCCCATTTTCAGCATGCGGTAAGACTCTTTGAAGTAGGCTCCGAACTTGATTTGCCAATCTCTGTTTGTCACTTGACGCTGAAAATAGCGCTTGTACATATCCCAGTATTTGGGTTTTCGACCAAAAAATGAGGGGCGTACAAGATCGTTAAACATACCTTCTAAGCTGTCGGGGGAAAGCTCTTCCAGTAAGCGCCCTAACGCCAATTCCATCGCCTTCTCAACACATTGCTGCTCGTGCTCACGCGGCGTTAGATATTCGGCGACAGAGGTATGATTTTGCCCAACAGGCTCAAACACATCTTCCGTATGTGCAGTAAAACTTGGGAAATTGTCATCTCCATCAACAAAGGGGTCATCCGAAAACCCGTGTGACAAATCGGCAGGTGCTTCCATTTGTGGTTGCGACGAAAATGCTGCCGCTGCTGAAGGCTGTGCGGATGAGGAGTTCGGCGCAGTATAGTTGGAACGTGCATTCGCAAACGGATCGTCTGTTTGCATGCCCGCTTCGTCAGAGCCACCTAAACCCTGTTCACCAAAGCCAGAAGGGGTTTGCCGAAAAACATTGCCTTGTTCGTTGCCTAGCCCTGCCCCAAAAGGCGCTCTTCCCTGATCATTCTGAGGCGTATTAAATGTGTTTTCTTGAAAAGGGTCTGCATCAAACGCGTTTTGTTGAAAAGCAGCGCGATTCGAAGAAACCGACGCGCCTTGACCATTGGCTGGCTGTGAGGGCGGTGCGGTATTGAAACGCGGCGCTGCTTGTTGTGTTGGGGCTTGTTGCTGAGCGTTCGAAAATGGGTCATCACTAAATGGCATGCCTTGTGAGCCCGCGAGTGATGGCTGTTTTACTGCCGCCGCTTGCTCGGGTACAAAGCAAGACACAAGCAAACGGTATTGCCCGACATTGAGCACATCACCATCGGTTAAGGTGGTTTGATTTCCTTTGCCTAGTGGCTGAGGCGCACCATTAATAAACAAGCCATTTGTGCTGTTGTCGACGACTTGATAGCCACGCGCTGATTTTTTGATCATGGCATGGGTTCCAGAAATCTCGCGGCTGGCATCGCTAAGCTGCAACGTCGAGCCATAAGCACGACCAATCTCACCACCTTCTTCTGGAAATTGTTTATTCCACTCTGAAACGGTCTCGCCAGAGGGCGAGCTAATAATCCTAATTGATAGCGGCATAGCCTCTTCCCATACATTTCTTGGTCGAAGAATTAAACGAATCCATAAACTGCGGGTATTTCTCGACAAAGTTTCGAGAAAAATACACACCCAACGGATTACTCTTTATCCGTTTTTTTGAAATCGCGCGGTAGCTGACACCTTGTTTTTTTATCGTTTCACCAATCACGGCATCGTTAGCCAAAATGGCTCCGACCTCGCCATTGAGCAGCAATTCAAGCAACGCATCTGGCGAACGCGGCTTGCGTTCAACGCGGTAACCTTGCTTGTGTAACCAAAACCATTTGTTTGACCCAAAAAGCGCCGCCACTTCTACGTGCTCTTTGAACTTTTCACTGCCAACATCCGTGGCATCTGAGAGAAAAACCCAACTCCACTTTTGCTCATCAATCGGCGATGAAAAAACGGCGTAGGTATCACGAATGGCGTTTTGTGACGCGAGGAAGAAGCCATGCTGGCTACCTACTTCCACCATCAATTGCGCCTTATCCCATTTCGTCATCGTCAACTGATAGGGTTGCTTCATCTCCTTCATCACGCATTTTACCGAATCCACACCCGGCCCTTTCATCACACCATCTTCTTGGTATTGATAAGGAAACCACTCCTGTGTTGTCAGTAACAGACGCTCTGGGCCGATATCAGCACTCACCCGAAAACTTGAAAACATAACCATCAATGCAGTGGTGACGAGCACGTTTTTACACATCTTTTTTGCTCTCAATTATTGACTCTCCACACTCATACCTTGAGAACGCACAACATTGCCGCTTTCCGAATACACATCGCTCGCCATTTCGAGCAACACTAACGGCACGGCTTTTTCTAGGCGTTTTGCTTGTCTAAAACTGATCGAAATATCGGGCGGTGAGATCACGCCCACGGGTAAACCGCCCGCCTTTTCGCCATCACGAAGAATACGAATGCCATAAAGCGCAGCTTGGTGGGCGTTGTTGACAAAACTCACGCCAACTGACATCAAAGCACTGTGTTCATTGCCGTTTACGGCTTCTGGCACCACGGTTAGCAACGGCAGGTTTTGGGATAAACCATTAATTTCATCAACCCGTGCGAGCAAACTCGAACTGCCTGTTAACCACAGCAAGGTCTTATCTAAATTGCCGTCTTGTGACTTAAGAGCACGGATTTCCGACGTCATGACACGCTCAAGCGTTTGATCTTCCATCGACTCATCAACCTCAAAACCCAGCACACGAATACCACGACGCTCGGCTTCTTGTTTCAGCGGTAAAAACTGGGTGAGATAAGCGCTTTTGTTTGTACGAGCATACAAAACGCCAATCTGAGACAACTCAGGCATGTATTTCAGCAAGAAGCTCAACGTGACGTTGGCAGGGAGGTTGAGCGAGGTGAATGCGAAATTATCGCCCGAGCCGCGATAGTTATCGATAAGCCCCATTAACACCGGATCTTTCGCATTCACTGAAACAACGGGGAGTTTTCCACCCTGATATTGTTTGTGAACGGCAACAGTGGCTTTTGACCCCACGGTATAAATTAGCTGCGCGCGCTGTTCGGCAGCATCAAGCACTTGTTCAAGCTCAGCCTCTGTTTTGGGTAGCTTGACCACATTAAACGAGACACTATCAAATTCTTGCTGATACACATTGAGCATGGTCAGCAAGGCCGTATCGTACGACGCCGCTTTGCGAGAAACGATAACCCAAATCGTAGGATTCGATTTGCGCGGAGCAATATGCAGTTCGTGGTTATTCCCTTCAAACGTCCAATCTTCTTCCGCGGTGATCTTAACCGTCTCTCCCATCCAATCGGGCCAATCGGATGGCGTGGCATGCAACGGAATCGAGAACGACATTAAACTCACGAGAATCACGCCAAGCACGTTTACTTTCAAGAGATGAAGCTTACTCATGACTGCACCTCGCTCATTGCCTCTCTGTCGGCACGCGTAGAGCCTGTCAGGAAAAAGACGATGCCCGCCAACACAAAGAAACCTGCCAATAACGTGAAACTTAGGCTGATGCTGAACGAGGTAATCAGAACGCCAATGAGCATTGCGCCTGTGACGTGTCCGACACGTTCGAGGAATCGATAGGTCGCCGCCGCTTTTGCTTCTTCATTCGTAGGTACATTGGAAACGATCTGGGTAACAACAGGGGCATTGATCAGTCCATGAGACAGGCCAAGCAACATCATGGCAAGCGTGCTCACAAGCACTGTCAGGGACATTGCATCTCTCTCTAATCCCCAACCAAGAAGCAGCAATGCAGATGCAGTAATCAAACTGCCAACCCCCAAAGACAGCTTGGCACCCCCTTTCTTGTCGATCATAGGGGTCACTTTTCCGTTAACGAACAACACCACAATGGCGTACGTCATGAGCACCTGACCCACACTTTCTTTTGAAATACCCTGATCGGCCATGATCAAAGGAACAGCGAAAAATACGACACCCGTAAGCAACATTTTGGCGGGAATACCTACCAACAAGAGCGTTCGAAGGAAAGACGCTTGGCAAAGGTAGCGAGCTGAATCTCGAGCCAGTTCTTTTGCCGCATTCTTCACCATCGCGGTTTTGGAATCCGGTCTTCGCACATCCGATTTTGATACCAAAACGGGTAGCCATTGCGCGAACAAGAACATGCCAAAACCAATCACCGCCGACAGGGCGAAAATGCCTTGCACTCCCAACATATCCGCGAGAAGAGCACCGAATGCCGCGCCTGCAATAAACCCAGCGTTGAAGCAGAAAACAATAATGCCAGTGGCTTGGGTTTTGTTGTGTTGGTTGCTGTAAGACAAAATATATTGTTGTACCGCGATGAACACAGCAGCTTGCCCGACACCAGAAATGAACCTTGCAGAAAGCAATACCGCGATGTGGTCGCTGACAAAAATCGCCAAACTCCCCAACGCCGCAAGACAAATCCCTGCAAGTAGAACGCGTCGATTGTCGGCATACTCTGCCACTTTCGATGCTGGCAACAGTGTTAGCGTAAAACCGAGGAAATACAGGGAGAAGAAAACAGAGGCAGCCGCGTCAGAATACCCAGCACTTAATGCGACTTGCTCGATAAACTGCGGCAAGATAGGTGCCATTAACGCTTCCATGAGTACTGTCATCAAAAGAAGCGGCTTTATTTTGTCCAACACATCATCGTTACTTTGGCTGTCTGCCGTCGCTTCCTTACTCAGCAGTTTCACAAAGGCAAAGCAAACGAACGCACAACCACCAAACAAAATCGCGAAACTCTTTAATACCTTGAGAAGTTGCCCAAGCAACACTTCTGGATGGAAAGCGATGTGAATGATATTGCCTTTGTCATCTTCACTTTCATACTCTGCAAGTTGCGATAGCACTTGGCTATGTTGACCATCCTCACTGCGGGCAATCGCGCGGTCATCGACGAACACAGTCAATGAAGCGACTTCCTTATTAGACCGAATGAAATCAGCCAACATCTGATCCATGCCTCCCACCAAGTCGGGATCAATGTCAGCTTGGAGCACAGGAGCTAGTCGATGCCCAATCAGGCTTGCCATCGAGTCCGCTTTGTTCTCTAGGCTTTGTTTGAGCAGTATCGTCACCAAAACGACCACCAGCATCGTCATGGTCAAAAATATGACAGAGAAGCTCTTCAGGTATCGGCTGCCGCTTTGATTCAACGTGACGGACCAAATAAACAAAGAAAGCAAAATCAACATGGCCCATAAAAGCGTCAGAAAGCTCGCATCGACTTTTTCTTTTATTGGCGTATCACTCAGTAAAATATCTAGAGAACCCGCGCGGGAGAACTTATTGTTCAGCGGAATAGTAATCAAGTTGCCCTCGATCACCGTGTTGGTGTAGCGATAAAGCTCAGTTTCACCAGAGGTTAAACGCAGGTCGACCACCGACGGGTCAGTATCTGCAATCGGTGATAACAAGGCCTGTAGGCCGGCGATATCTTGCAACGGCACACCAGAACTTAGAATCTGCTCAATGTTGAGTTTCGCGACTTCTGCCTGCGCCAAAATCGCTTCTCGTGTTTGATGCTGATAGCTCTTTAGCGTTTGTGCATACCCCACAAACACCACGAGAAATAGGGAAAGCCCAAGCAGCAGAATACCGAAGAATACACGGCTGTTTTTCGACAGATTACTCATGCTCATCCCCTTTTGCGTTCAAAGCTGTAAAGGCATCTGTTAGGCAATGAGAAACGTTGGTAGGTCGGTGTCGATAAAGCTGCTGTAAACGATTAAACAATAGTGATTGTATGAGTGATTCGTAGTCCAACCCCTCAAGACTTAACCCAAAGCTCACCAAATTAACTTCACTGCCTTTTGGTGATTTCAGATCAGGTTTCGGGTTGGCCTCAAGAACAAACAACCGCCCCTTCTTATCCATTCGAAGGTCAACGCGGATCAAGGTTTGGAGGTTGAACGTGCGGAATATCTGGCAAGCAATAGAAGAGATGTCAGCTTTCAGCTTTTCATCTACCACGAGCTTGAGTCGGTCAGACGTTATGGGGCACACATCCATCGAGGTAAATATCAGCTCGTTGTCTGCCAGTAAACGCTCAGTCACCGAAAACACCAACGGATGGTCTTGCTCTTCGAGTTCGCCGTCACGATAAACAATCGGTCCCATGACAGCGGCAACAAACTCAGCCCCAGAAAGATAAGGCTCAATGATCACCGCATTGCTCGTCGCTGCGTGCACTTGATTCACAACACTCACCAGATCATCGCGATCGAACACGGGATGTACATGGATGGACGCGCGACCAACAACCGGTTTAACGATGTAACCTTGCCCAAACTCAGCATCCATATGATCAAGCATGCGCTGCTGAGACTCTGAGAAGAATGGCGCTTCGGGTTGCAGCGTAATAAACGGAGCCGTTGGGATACCTATCGCTGAAAGCTCGTTTTTGAACATTAATTTATTGTCGAGCAAACCCGCTGTCATTGGCGCATGTCCGACATAGGGAACACCCAGCATTTCTAGCATACTGGGCAAATGGCACATGGAGTCGAAACCTTGCAAGCCCCCACTGTTGGCGAACACAAGATCAAACTCGCCGTCTTTGAGTTGTCGCGGAAGCTTCATGCTTTCTTCAAGCAAAGCGACACGTCGAAAGCCAGCGATATGCAAGGCATCTGCGATATCTTCAGCAACAACGCGGTACGTTTTGGTGGAGCGCGGGCTCAGGTTTTCATGGATATAGTTGTCCGTGTGGTGCTTTTCACCACCACAGACAATCGCAATCTTCACCTGTCTTTTAATCCAGTCTATCTGTTCTTGATTAAACAGTGCCGCGCTCATACATCACCTTTAACGTCTTACAATTTTCGCCCAGTGTCCTTTTTCACTCTCAGGAACTGGGCGTACTTCAAACCACTTCTAAGCCGTTCTCTTAGTCGATATCGAAACCAAATTGACTGCCATCAACGCGAACGCGAATAGCGGTGATTGGCTCACCTTGACTCATGCGCGTAATACACTGATTCGCGAGTTCAGGCATCAAGGTTCGATTGATGATTTGCTCGATCGCTCGCGCACCGGTTTCTGGTGAGTGGTTGCGCATCACTAGCTGTTCAATCACATCATCGGCGTACTCAAAGGTTGCGCCGTAATGAGCCGAAACACGCTTCTCGATGCGTCTCAAAGACAACTTGGCAATGGATGCCATCTCTTCTTCATTCAAAGGGAAATACGGCACCACAGTGGCGCGCCCTAGGAATGCAGGCTTAAAGAAATTTTGAAGCTCAGGGAAGATACGTTGCGTCAGATCTGGAATAGACGGACGCTCTGTTGCGCAAGCAGCAACCACAGCACTGTCTGCTGCATTTGACGTCATAATGATGATGGTATTACGAAAGTCGATTTCTCGGCCTTCACTGTCGCTGATCGTGCCTTTATCAAAGATTTGGTAGAACAGGTCATGCACACCAGGGTGCGCCTTTTCCATTTCATCCAACAAGAGCACAGAATACGGATTCTTACGCACGGCTTCTGTTAATACACCGCCTTTCCCGAAGCCCACGTAACCCGCAGGTGATCCCAGCAACATGGAGATTTTGTGTTCTTCTTTAAACTCGGTCATGTTGATCGTTGTGATGTTCTGCTCACCGCCATACAACAAGTCTGTCAGTGCCAACGCCGTTTCCGTTTTACCCACACCACTTGGTCCGCACATGAGGAATACGCCCACCGGTTTACGTGGATCAGTCAGACCCGCACGGGACATACGAATGGCTTTTGAAATCTCATCAATAGGGGCTACTTGGCCAATCACGCGCTGACCAATATGCGTTTCGAGATGCATCAAGCGTTCGACTTCTTCTTTCACCATGTTGCCAACAGGGATCCCCGTCCACAGTGAAATAACTTCAGCGATGGTTTCTTGGTTCACTTGTGGCAATACAAGGGCATGCTCACCTTGAATATCACGAAGTTCGGTCATTTTCTCGTCGAGTTCTTTGCGTTCTGGCAACGCAGAGATGTCTTCGCCGTCGCGGTATTTTTCATCAAGCAACTCTTGTAAATCCAGAATGCTCGATACCAAGGTTTTTTCTTCTTCCCACTGTTTTTCTAGAGCGTCATGCTCTGCATGCAAAGATTCCAAACGAGACTCTGCTTTCTCCAGTTGATCACTTTCAATCGACCACAACGCAGACTCATGGCGAAATGAATCTATTTCATTGTTGGTATAGAGAATTTGCTCAGCCAAACCTTCTAATTTCTGTGGCGTTGCGCTTTGGCTCAAACCGATTCGAGAACATGCCGTGTCTAGCAGGCTGATGGCTTTATCTGGCAATTTACGTTCAGGAAGATAACGAATAGACAGTGTCACCGCCGCTTCGATAGCTTCTTGCAGCACTTTCACATTGTGGTGCTTCTCTAAGCTTGCCTTCACGCCACGCAACATTTGAATGGCATCTTCTTGGTTTGGCTCACCGACTGAAACCACTTGGAATCGGCGCGTCAGTGCGGCATC
Organism: Enterovibrio makurazakiensis; assembly: GCF_050336585.1. Classification (NCBI taxonomy): domain Bacteria; kingdom Pseudomonadati; phylum Pseudomonadota; class Gammaproteobacteria; order Vibrionales; family Vibrionaceae; genus Enterovibrio; species Enterovibrio makurazakiensis. Next base: position 158,110 of record NZ_JAKJSE010000011.1, on the reverse strand, counting down.
TGTTTCGAAGTACTGTTTGTACTCTGCCCACGTTGTCGCAGCGAGTGAACGAAACTCACCACGCGCTAATGCTGGCTTCAAGATATTGGCTGCGTCGTTTTGACCTGCTGCGCCACCCGCACCAATTAGGGTATGCGCTTCATCAATGAACATGATGATCGGGGTCGGTGATTGTTTGATTTCGTTGATGATATCTTTAAGGCGATTTTCAAATTCACCTTTGATGCTGGCACCCGCTTGAAGAAGGGACAAATCTAGGCTGCGCAGTTCAACGTTCGCCAATGCTGGCGGGACGTTTCCATCAACAATTTGTTGCGCGAGGCCTTCAACAATAGCGGTTTTACCCACACCAGGGTCACCCACAAGAATCGGGCTGTTTTGACGACGACGGCATAAGATATCAATAGATTTGCGGATTTCGCTCGAACGCCCAGAGATAGGGTCGAGTTTTCCATTACGCGCGGCTTCGGTCAGGTTATGGGTAAATTTATCTAACGCCGCAGTACCCGCATCGCCTGCTTCTACAGGCGCTCCACCCGCAGAAGATGCCTCGCCTAATTTATCGCTAGAATATTCGTTGGCCTTGCTTTTTAGCCACTCTGAAGACAGCTCAGAGATCCAATTGCTCAATGGGCCATTATAGGCACTTTGAGTAATACGCTGCTGCAATACCAACAATAGATGGTACTCGTTCACACTCGCTTGGGATTGATTCAGTGACGCAAGCAGCCAAGCATCTTTTAAGAGTTCAATCAGTGATGGTGACAGCGAAGGTGCAGCATCATTACCACGAGCATACGATGATAACTTCTGATCGAGTTGATCAAGCAGTGCGCCTTTAGACGCGTTGCTTTGGTTTACCGCAGCGTGCCATCCGAGGGTTGAATCTTTCATCAACTCGTAAAACCAATGTTCTAGCTCCACAGCATAATGTGTGCGACCCATACAGTCGCCAGCCGCAGCCTCAAGCGATGATTTTACGCCCGGCGCCAGTCTTCTCACCAAATTCTGTAGTTCGATGTTTATCATAATGCTATCCGTTATCCCTTAAGTGGCATTTCTACAAATGTCATCTTGTTATCCTGCGTCCTTATCCAAGCTGACTGGCCTAATTGCTGCCCTTTTTGCTGCGTCTCCGAAAGCGAAAGTCTCGGTAGATACTGCCCATCGACTTTCATCAACAAGCGAAATTTGAGGTTCACACCGATATACTGCGTCACCATTTGGTTAATGGCAGAAACAAGACGTTTATCACGACCAATTGCGCGGTAGTCTTCATAGTTTTGCGGTCGAATTTTGACGTCGAGTTTTTGCCCCACCATGGCGGCCTTTTTGCCGATTAACGCATCAAAGCCCAAGACGCGATTTTTTCCTGACGCGCCGATTTGTGTTAGCGCATCTTGGCTAATGGGCTGATAGGAAAGCGCGCTTCGCTCCACATCAAACGGATAACCAAAGTAGTCTTCAAGCATGCAACGTAGTGTTTCTGGGCAAGTCACTTTCAAGCCGATCAGGCCTGTGTATTGCACAAAGTGACTGGCAGGAATGCCCTTAGGACTTCCCGCTGCGCCATGTAAGTTGGTGAGCAACCCTGTGATAGATGGGCGATAAGATGCCCAGGTGAAGGTTTCTTCTTCGCACTGCGCTGACAAGTTATGTTTGTTTTCGGTTTGGCAGAGCAAACGGTAATAGCGGTTATTAAAGCTGTCGAAGAAGTCCGCCATGGCATGATCTTCTTCATCAAACACCGCTTGAATAGCTTCTTTATAAAGACTTCTCGGCATCACCCCTTTCGCGCCAGATAGCCCAGGCAAAGAGGTCGTGATCTGCCAGCTATCACTCATACTGCGTTCAACAGACACGACCTCTGAATGATAATAAGCGGGGAGCCGCGCTGCTTTAAATCGAATACTTGGGCGTACACCTTGTGCTTGAGCATGATGCTTCACCAACTGCCAACTGCTCTGCAGGGACGCGAGATAGGGCTGATCAACCCATTCCTTTAAAGAAGACTTTTGCATCCCGACCTCCTTGGAAAGGCTTGGAATACGCCGTCTTGTCCTTCAAGCAAAATGTCCACTTGCGTAAAGCTATTAAAACCTGCAAAACATGCGAAAAAGCGATCGAGCAGATGAGAAAACAGCTCTATGCCGCCTACCAATTCATTCGCGTTGAGCGTGACGCTTATCTTGGTCCCATATGCAAAACAGCTTTTTCCTGAGACACGGATTGGCGCAACCACTTGCTCCGTATCAATCGCCACTAACGAATTAATGTAGGCTGTGATTTGTTGGCTTTCATGGTGGTTATAAAGCGAAAACAAGGACTTCAATTGCGTGACAGGATCTTCAGCACCAAAAATGGCGTGATAGTTAAAATGCAGATGCGAAAGTAACACCCAAGAACTGTTCTGAAGATCTTTCTTTGGTGCTGGCTGTGTGGGTCGGCGGCTTAATCGCGCCGTGCCGGGTATCGTGATAGTTTCACGGCATTGAATGTGGCTTTTGGTGTTCAGCTTGGCGGCGCGTCGGCCGTTCGAACACAAAGTGGTGACCAACCAAGTGCGAGGCTCACTGTCTGCACTTTCATTGCGTGTATCCGTCACCTTGAGGCGACATTCCGTCTCACCCAATTCGGTTTCACGCTCTGACAACTGCCAGCGATAACCGGTTTTTGATGCGTAATATTGGTCACTGTATAAAGCAGGAATGACCGTCGTTCCCCGTTCGTCAACATCCTCAACACGCTCAATGGAAAACAGAGATAGCGCATCAGGGTTACTGGCATCGATGGTCAGCGGATATGACGATTGAGTGAAATCAATGCGTGTCGGTTCAGCCACAACACGATGGAGGTTAACGATAGGCGTGCTATGAAGCATGAAGTTTGATTTATCAATGGCACGCGCCACATCCACTTCAAGATCTTCAACAAACAGTTTGATTGTCAGGCTATGTGAATCAATGTGTTTGACTGCATCCCCTAACTTCAAACGCAATGCATGAAAACGCTCAGGGAAAACAAAGAATTCGGTGAGAAGCTTAAAGCCAAAGAAACTGCTCGCAAGATACGGCAATGTGGATTGTTCACTGTCAAACCCCACCACTTCGAGCGCATCTTGTCCAAGAATGCGTTCGCCGCCATCCCAAGAAACAACCACTTGCTCAATACCGGACAACACCATGTCATGCAGGCGAAGCATTAGGTTTGGATCGCCCTGCAATTGCAAATCTATGTGTGACATCGCCAAAGTAGACAAGGGCATGCCTTCATCAAACGCGCTAAACGTGAATGCCAGCATCGCTTTAGATTGTTCCGCGCCACGTGGTTTTACGATATCAAAGGGCGCCATTGCGACATCAACATCTGACAACGAAATGGGGTTTAACGTTAGGTTTTGGGTGGTACGAAACACGGCATGATGACCATTGTCATCAGACACGTCGAATTCAGTATCTTTGGGAATAACGTGCTGTGCGGTTGCATCATCACCCACATCAATACTGAGGATGCCAAATGAAGGCACAGGACGAAGGTAATGCGGAAACAGAAGGCGTAACAGGCTTTCTGTAAATTCTGGATAGGCATCATCGAGGCGTTTTTGAAGCTTACCGTTAAGCAGCGCGACACTTTCGATTAAACGCGCAACCTGGGGATCATCAACGGTTTCTTTGTTGACACCGAGCGAGCTTGCCGCGCCTGGGTGGCGCTGAGAAAACGCAGCCGCTTCTTCGCGGATAAAGCGAAGTTCTTGTTCAAAATAGGCAAGCAGAGAATCAGACAAGGTTCGTTTTCCTTACATCAAGTTTGCTGGTGCTAAAATCTAAAAACGAATCAAAAACGACCGTCTCATCGCCCTGGTCAGTGTGCATAATGGCGGTAATGCGAAACTCCAGCTGGTTATTACCTGTTGTGTCTTCATTGACCTCTAAATCAACCGCAGACAAACGCGGTTCGAATGCTTTGATGAGTTGACGAATCTCCTCTCCCACCACTTCACTGTTCGCTTTGCTTTGGGAACGAGAGATGTTTTGCATGCCGAGGGTGGCAACGGTGCCATTGAGGGAGCTAGCATCGTTATTGCCCGTCCAAATCGGGGCGCGTCCTGAAATCAAAGAGGATATGTGTGCAATGATGGCGTCACGCGCATCATCGAGATCGCCCCGCCATTGCTGTTTTAATTTCATGGTTAAGCTCATACGCTTTCTCCGACTTCATTAGAAGAAACCGTCGTCGAAAGCACGATTTGAGCGTCGAGAATTTCGTATTGATACTGGGGTTGTAGGCGAATTTCACAGAGGTAGCGGGTTTGGTCAGACGCATCTTCGATCAAAGCAATGTCACAAGACTTAAGCGGATAACGCGCCATGATGGCATCTTCACCGTAATCCACTTCACTGATGTATTTTTGAATCCAGCGTTCTAGGCTACGCTTACAATCTGCTGCGCTGTCAAAGCTGCCCACTTGGTCACGTAATTGCGCTTTGATGTAGTGCCCAAAACGACATGCCATCAAATTGGTTTGAAGCATGCCCAGTAAGCGACTTGCTTCATCTGGGGCTTTCCATACTGACTGATTCGAAAAGAACCCCTGCTGACCGCTCAAGTACAAACTACTGAGCGCAACAAAACCCTGTTCGGACCAAAACCCATCTTCTTCACTGAATACATCAACTCGCGCAAACTGATTGTTCTTATCAAGCAAGATAGCGCCATGACTGGCGGTTTCATCATAAGCGCGCAAGAAGCCAAACCAGCTAATACGATCAAATTCCCGTAATACATTGGCTGCCAGTAAGTAGGCTGGATTCCCCCACAACACCGGCTCAGACAGCGGTACCTCATTAAACACAAACCCCGCAGGGTAATTTTGCCAAGGTAAACGCTGGCTATATTCAGGCAATACAAGATGGAGGAAGCGGCTTGGTTGGTTTTTGCGCAGTAATTGCCAAGATCGGTAATCATCGCTATCTAAAATCCGAGCAATACGTGCGTTGTCATGCATCTGGCGCTCAGGCTGGTCGCCAAAGAAATACGGGTCGACACCAAGTGTAATGGGGCACAATGCCCTCTCTCCGACTTCAGACAAGAGTTGTAGGGTATAGAGGTCGTCATAATCACTGTCATCACTAAAATCAGGATGAACGCGATGATCGATCACCAACATACCAAAAGGCTGACCACCGGCTGTATCAAGTTCCTGAGAGTAGGTTTTTCTGTAGAGCGTCGATTGAGAAACGTCGAAAGATAGACTCACATCATTCGCAATTTCCTGCCATGTGGCATCGAGCATTTTTACTTTGATGCGTCGCATTGAAACGGGCAGTTCGATAAGGCTTTGTAGCCCTCGCCAACTCGATTCAAGCTTTTTAAATTGTGGTTCTTGGATCACCAACGAGAGCTGCTCGCTGATTTTCTCATCGAGTGCAGAAATAAGCCGAGTAACAGACGATCTAAACGCTCCCAGATCATTATCACGTGACGAGGCCAGCAGAGCCTGCCAGTGCTCGCTGTCGTGAGAATTAATAAAGGTTGCGCTATCTGCCATCGGCTATCGTCCCTAGTCAAAAAGCGGGGATGCTTCCCCGCCATTTGAATTAGCCTGGAATATTGGCAACCATCCGTAAGGAGGTTGTCAATTCTTCCATTTGTAGCCAAGGGCGAAGATAAGCGACAGCAGAGTAAGCACCAGGCTTACCGGCTTGTTCCTGAACGGTCACTTTTGCTTCAACCAAAGGATGACGAGCTTTCGCTTCGTTGCCGATAGCATTTGGGTTCACATATTGGTGAATCCAAGTATTTAGCTCTTTCTCAACATCGGTGGCTTCAAGGTGTGAACCAATCTTGTCGCGGCCCATTACTTTCAAGAAGTGTGCGATACGGCTACTTGCCATGGTGTAAGGCAAACGAGCTGAAATAGCGGCGTTAGCGGTAGCTTCAGGGTCGGTATACGTCTTCGGCTTGTGTGCTGTTTGCGCACCCATAAACACGCCATAGTTGGTGTTTTTGTAGTGAACCAACGGCAAGAAGCCTAAGTCGCTAAGCTCTTTTTCGCGCTCATCCGTTAGGTTAACTTCGGTAGGACATTGCTGCAGGAGATCGCCAGCATCGTTCTTGAAGGTAAAGTTTGGAAGGTTTTCCACTTTACCACCGTTGTCATTGCCGCGAATGGCAGTACACCAGCCAAACTGACGATAGGCATTGGTCAGGTTTAGACCGTAATCGTAAGCTGCATTGCTCCACACAAAATCGTCTTCTGACTCTGGTACGGCTGAGCCGTCAGCGCCTTTTGCCAATTCTTCAAAAGCAAAAGATTTCACTGGGATGGTGCCTTCACCGTATGGCAGACGTGCAAGCGTTTTCGGTAGCGTTAACGCCACATAACGGCTGTCGTCACTTGCGCGGAACGCATTCCAGCTCGCGTAAGCTGGAGAGTCGAAACCGGCAGCAACGGGCTTGCCTTCTTGGAAAGTCTGGAACGAGTCGAAATCAAACATGCTCGCGTTTGCTGCTGCTACGAAAGGAGCGTGAGAAGCAGAAGCGACTTCACCCATGTAGCGCAGTAACGCCACATCTTCGTCGCCATAACCAAACTCATAATCACCAATCAGTGCACCATAAGGTTGACCACCCGCGGTACCAAACTCTTCTTGATAGATCATGGTGAAGAAACGGCTGCGATCGATCGCTGGCGCATCTTCAAATTGCTCGAGCAATTCTTGTTTGGTGTAGTCAGCCAGTTTGATTTTCAGATCTGGACCCAAATCGCTGTTCTTCACCAGTTTCTGCAGGCCAAGCCATGTACCTTCAAGCTTTTGAAAATCTTTCTCTTTCATCACAGCTTGTAGCTGCTCAGAAATCTTCTCATCAATGGCGACAATGGCTTTTTCGATGGTCAACGTGAGGTTTTTGTCCCAAGTGACTGTGCCATCAAGCACTTGTGAAGTGAGGTTAGAAAGTAACTCTTTGGTTGTATCTGGCGGTGTTTGCGTCGTTGCAGTAATCGCGCGTTCTAGAAAACTCGCTTGGCCTTCGGCCGCTTCTGCACCTGCTTGATTTGCTTGTTGTTCAGTCGACATTACTCATCTCCTTCCTTCTTCACGCCAAGCTCATCAGCCAACCCTTGGATTGCATCTGTGCTTTGCAGAACTTCTTTCAGAAGGCGCTCAAGATCACGAGAGCGGTCTGCTTTGCTCAGCAGGTCTTTTAGCTGGTTACGCGTTTCAACCAATTGTCTCAGTGGATCAATTTGATCAACCAAGCTCTCAGGGTGAAAGTCGCGCATTGATTGGAAGCTAAGGTTAACTTCGAACTGGCTATCGTCGTCAGCCAATTTGTTGTCAACTTTATAGCTGAGTTGCGGGTGAACCTGAGTCATCACTGAATCGAAGTTGTCTTTATCGACGCCAGTAAATTCACGCTCTTCCAAGTCCGTTTTATCAGAGTCAGGTTTGTGACCAGAGAAATCACCAATGACACCGACCACGAAAGGCAGCTCTTTGGTCTCTACAGCCCCATTTGTTTCCACATCATAAGTAATACTGACTCGGTTCTTACTTACACGTTTATGTTGTGCATTCAGTGCCATAACACAATTCCATTTTTAATTTTACGTCACTAAGAAAAAGCGCTGACCACAAAGGCAGCGCCTATCGATTACTTAGCACCTGACAGCAATTTACCTTGAGGTACGTTGTAGGTGACGATGCCGCCATCTTTCAGCTCGCCATCTTCAAGTTCATAGTTATGCTTTTGTGAAATCTCAATGTAAGAAAGGGCGACTTTCTCCATTGGTTGAGAGCCATCAGTGCCTTCAACGTTGTAAGACACAAGACGCGCATTGGAGAGTTTAATTTGGAAGTAAACCACTGCACCTTGACCACCAGACTCTGGCTTGGTGAATGCGATTTCGACCATCTTTCCTTCTTTACCTGGGTTAAACAGGAAAGACAGCAGATCTTCAGACGCACCATCAGCTTGCTTGGTAAAGTTCACTTCCGTGATTGCCACCATGCCTGAGTCGGCGTTGTTAGCATTACCGATATCCATAGCAACGTTGCGTACGCCACCCCATTTGTACGAACTGATCGCAAACCAGCCAGTACCTTCCAGCCCTTCAATCGTTGCTCCGCCTTTCACATCCACGCCATCAATGCGCATAAAAATACTAGCCATAGTTTTCCCTATTTATTTGTGAACAAATCTATCCCTACCAACGTAAACCCGTTGAACCCGATGAGGATTTACTAGAGCTTTCTTTCGGTGTTTCCTTCTGATCAGTGCTATGCGAAGCATTTTCCTGAACGGAATTTTGCATCGGCGCAGAAGAAGGACGAGAGGTCGTTGCTGACGTCATCTCAGGCAACACCACTCTCTCCTCGTTATCTAAGCCAATAAGATTAAAAATTTTGTCCTGATCGTTTTCTCTGCCCACCAGCAGTTCAGACATGAGTTCTGGCAACGGCATGTAGCCCCAACGAATGGCTTTTTCTAATAGAAAAGAAACGGGGCTGTGAGGTTCACTGACACGAAAATACTCCGCCAACTCACGCAGTTGGACGAACGCTTGATCTCGGTTCATGTTGTTCATTTTCGCTGCCTCTGAGAAGCTTGCGGTTTCAGACACCGAGACACTGACTTGAGATACCGATTGCTGGCTGACTGATTGGCTATCATTGACGCCAGCCTGTATCTCCATCGATTGGGCATTGTCTTGGCTAGAGGAATCTTGGCTATTGGAAGGTTCAGAATGTTCTTGTGTAGGCGTCAGCCCAGTGAGATAGGTGATTGCACTCTGAACTTTGGAAATGAGAGATAAGGCGAAGGTAAAGTTCACACCTTTAACCAGCATCGGCTGAGTATGTTTATTGACACACTCAGACACTGACACAAACAGTTTGGATAGCTGCGCAAGGTTATCGGTGCGAGCTTGCACAAGGCTCTTTTGTGATGCGAGTGCTTGTGTCGCTTGCTGGCGTAACTGAGCTGCCCCGCCTTTATTCTCTGCACTTTGATACTGAAAGAAAGTGATGTCGCCAACCAGTGGCAACATGAGAAGCGGCGCGTAGAGAAGACTGCTGTCTTCACTGTCCCCACATATCTGGAAAAACGCTTTTACCTTGGCTTCAAACTGCTCTTTTTGGGCTTCATCACCCTCACCTTTCAACTTGTCTTGAGGTAAAACGGGATTGAGAGACTCCCATTCATTCTCGACAAGTTCATTTAGCCAAGCGATGAGGTTTGACGCTCCATCAACGCTATTATCCACTATGAGCTGAACAGCAAGCATCCATCCGATCAGCTCTATATCCCGACTTTCTGTTTCAAACGTTCTCTTTAAGCTCGCACCCAATTGCTTCCATGCCTGCAGGTTATCTTCCTGCAGGTTGTCCAGTTCGGCTTCATCTGGGTTTTGTGCCAGTTTTCTCAGTGCGGTTTGAGCGACATTAAATTCATTTCTTAGCGGCCTGAACGTTGCTCGGTCAGTCTTCAGATATTTGCCACATGGCAATTCGCTCGAAATAGGGCTTGAAAGTGATCGTTTTACGTCTTCCGTGAATATCATACCTATGCAGTTTCCCTGTATTGCTGCGACATCCTTTCACAGCAAAGTCATTTTGCTAAAGCCACGAATCGAATTAGAAACTTGTAAACACCCACAAATGAAAGGGTTACATTCCAGCGTGATGTGCTTCTAGGTGTTTAACTTGCTTGTTAACTGAGTACATCTCAAATCAACGTAAAACGCTTCTTAACAAACAAAATTATGTTGATTTTTGTATTATAAAATGGAATTTAGTCCAAAATTTGAAACATATGAAACGATAAGGTTACAATATATTGATGCATTAGTCACATATAGGGTCTTTGATTTTCGTAAATCCCTCAATTCAACCCGCAAAGCATTTCGCTGTACAAAATTCTGCTCATACTATGACTTCCACAATCCTTTGGGATTTACAGTGAGTAGCGTTGTGATTTATTGATATGAAACCCAAACGTAGATTCAGCATAGGGTTAGCTAGATACTCGACACTAATTATTGATAACATACAGATTAAAAAGGATATTTCTGCATGATTACGATTCAAGAAACAGGCAGGTTGTCTAAACCTTTGGACGAAGCAAGAAAAATTCTGATCGTCCCTCAAGGCTATGCAGGATTTTGCTTTGAACCAAACAAATTCCCAGACCAAGCCAAAACCGTACTCACCACAACAGGTGTGGGCCCCTGTCATTGCTTGATCATTGTGGAAGATTACTCAGACAGTGTTGTTTTATGCCACCTTGACGAGAGTTTCACAAACAACGCATTCGCACACACCACCCGCCTTTTAGAAATCTTGAGAGATGGCTGTGGCGTAAGTAGCCCTAAATACAGTCTCTCAATAGCGACCAGCAGCCCAATAAGAGACACGGTGTTACGTGGTAGAGAAGTCATTCGGGCTGCCAATGCATTTTGTGGTAACGATAGAATGGAAGCACCTCTCGTACACACCGTCTGTGGGCAAACCGACCATGCTTTTACAGTCGGAGATCCAACGACAACGCACCATATCGGCGATATAGACCAGAGTAAGCACTTTGACAGAAGTGATGGCGTGCTGGGTTGGTCTACGTGGCAGAGGATTGGTGGTATGAGCCCAGGTTTAACCGGACGAAGAATTCGATACCTTCTAAATCCTGATATTACGCCAACGCGTTATATCAAGCCGGTTTAGTGCTTTTCCAAAAGAAGAGAGTAGTAGCAAATAAGCTTCTTCATGACGTGCAGAGCTACTCGATAATCGGTTATTCGATAATCGATAATCGATAATCGATAATCGATAATCGATTCATGTAACCATCACGTTTAACGAAAAAGGAGGCATTTAGCCTCCTTTTCTATTATCTGTCGCCTATTGTTTGTCGCCTATTGGCTTTATCAGAATGACAGGGCTTGCTCGCCTTCCCAAACGATTCGACGGTATCTATCAGGATTGGTATCGCCTTCTGTGCTAAACAGCAGGACAACAGAATCTTCGTCTAAGCCCAACGCTTGTGCATGTTCCTTGCTGTCTTCTTGCATCAGCAGGTACAGCAGACCCATACAGATAGCGCCTGATTCACCACTGGTAACAGGCTCATCGCCAACCAAAGGGTTACCCAGAATACGCATGCCTGTCGCTGCAACGTTATCTTCTACCGACACGAAGCTATGGCTGCAGTCACGCAGGATTGGCCAAGTCACAGGGTTTGGCTCACCACAAGCAAGACCCGCCATGATTGAACTTAAAGAGCCCGTCACGTTGACCATTTCACCTTTGTCGCCAGAACGGAAGATGCAGTCTGCCGCCGAAGGTTCTGCAATAATCGCTTTGAACGTATCCGCACCCAATTTGTCAGCAAGGTAGCCCAATACACCACCAGCCATCGCGCCGACGCCAGCCTGCAATAGGACGTGCGTGGGTTTTTCTTGTGCTTGCTCAACGGCTTCATCAGCCATTGTCATGTAGCCTTGAGAAATCCATGTTGGGATCTTCTCATATCCTTCCCATGCGGTATCTTGTACTAGCATCCAGCCATTGTCTTCCGCGGTTTGGTTCGCCAAACGCACGGTATCGTCGTAATTAACTTCCGTGACAATACATTCCGCACCCAAGCCACGAATGCGATCGACACTTGCCTGTGGCGAGCCTTTCGGCATGTAAACCACTGCTTTTTGACCCATTTCACGCGCAGCCCATGCCACACCTGTACCGTGGTTACCTGCTGTTGCTGTCGTGAACGTCAGTGGTTTTTCCAATTTGGATGCCACAGTTTTCAAGTCAATTTCGCTGATATCAACATTCAGATGTTCAGCCAATTGGCGGCCCAATGCATACGAACCTCCCAACACTTTGAATGCGTTTAAGCCAAAGCGTTTAGATTCATCTTTTACCAAAATGGTTTTCACACCAAGGCGCTTAGCCAGTTCAGGCAATGACACCAAAGGCGTTGGCGCGTAACCTTCAATCTGTTGATGGAAAGCGCGTACTTCCTTGGCAACATTATCAGAGAAAATCGGGCTAGTTTGACCGGTAAAGTGCTTATTTTTCGATACTTTCAACATGGCGGATACTTCATGACAAGAGTGAGGCGTAGTGGGACACGCTAAGTGCCCCACTGCAAGACAGGTGCTTAAGGATTAACGTTTGATAAACGCAATCGCTTCCACTTCAACCAGAGCGTCTTTTGGTAAACGAGCCGCTTGAACGCAAGAGCGTGCAGGTGCCATTTCAGTACCAAACACTTCAGTGTAAACCTCGTTGAATGCCACGAAGTTTTCCATGTCAGATAGGAAACAGGTTGTTTTCAATACCGTGTCGATTGACGCACCAGACTCTTCCAAAATCGCTTTAAGGTTCTCCAGTGACTGACGCGCTTGCTCTTTAATACCACCTTCCACGAATGCCATGGTTTGTGGATCCAATGGCAATTGACCAGAGGTAAAGATCAGATCTTGGAAACCCATTGCTTGAGAGTATGGACCAATAGCAGCAGGAGCAGAATCAGTGTGGATTTTGGTTTTAGTTGTCATTTTTCAATCTCTTACTTAAATGTTTACGACTTGAACTCGCGCAGATATTTGTAAATTGCATGGCGAGTAATACCTAGCCTTTCTGAAACAATTGCTGTGGCTTCTTTGAGTTCAAAAATGCCGTTTTCAAACAACAGTTTAGTAATGGCTTTATTCTTTCCTTTAAGGTTGATTGAGGCATCAGCTTCCACTTCCACAATGGCGTGGTTTAGCGCCTGATCGATCACTTCATTCGCGCTTGCACTGAAATTTTCACTGACGGACATGGCAGAGTGAGCCATGTCTGGCATCAGGGTTTTAATAATTTCAGGGAACGGAAAAGACAAATTCATGTTGATACAGAACATGCCAATCGGTCGGCCTTCTTCTCCTTCAAGGATGCATGTCGTCGACTTAAGTAACGCGCCATCTTTACTTTCAGTAAAGTAGCTATTCGGCGTCACATTCCCAGTTTTTTCGAACGCTCTTAACATTCGAAGCCCCAGATCTGTGATTGGTGAACCCACGTCTCGCCCAGTGTGATGACCATTCACTATCTTCACCACTGATTTCTCAAGGCTTTCAAAAGAGTGAATAACCACTTCACAGTGAGGCCCGATGAAGTCAGCGATTGTGTCCGCTAGCCGAAAATAGGCCTGCAGCATATCGCGATCTTTAGGCGTAAATTTGGTCGAGAATTCACTGATACTTTCCATGGGCACCGTCGTCTATTTGGTTAACATAAGTTGACTACATTGTCATATGAAGGTGAAAACCATTCAACCTTTAAAATTAAGTTTCGGTAACTATAGAACGCCTAATTTGCCTCTTAATCAACTTAATTTCACATCAAAGTTTAAATATGTTGACTAAAATCACTATTCCGAACAAACAAACACGATTTGAGTGCACTTTAGTTAACGGTGAGCTTGAGGTCACATTATTTAACTCAATTATTCGTAAACTTGCTCGCCATAACGTTACCGAAAGTGAACGATAAACGAATTACAGTTCACTGCGAGTAACTTCAAACGATGAGTAGAGAAGGAAAGTGTAATGATTGATTATCTGGCCCGTGGTTTTGAAGTGGCTGAGTTTGAGGCGCGTACTGCCCATGCTCAACAGATGATGCGTGACATGAAGCTCGATGCAATGATTCTAACGACCGAGCCAAACGTTCGCTATTTCACAGGGTTCTTTACCCAGTTCTGGCACAGCCCTACCCGCCCTTGGTTCCTTGTGATCCCAGCTGAAGGCAAGCCAACCGCCATCATTCCTGAGATCGGTTCAAGCGGCATGGCGGGTACGTGGATTGATAACATCATTACTTGGCCTTCTCCACGCCCTGAAGACGACGGCATTAGCCTAGTTGCGGCTTATCTGAACTCTCTTCCCGCGCGTTTTGGCCGTATCGGCGCTACGCTGGGCATTGAATCTCACCTTCGTATGCCAGTGAACAACTACCTACAACTCACCACCATGGTGAATAAGGAATTTGTTGATGTTTCACTGCAAATGCATGAAATCCGTCAAGTTAAGTCAGCAGCAGAAATCGCCAAGGTAAAAGAAATCTGCCGCATTACTAATGTGGGTTTTGCAAAAGTGCCTGAATACGCCAAAGCGGGCATGTCTGAGCGTGAGATTTGTAAGCAGTTCCGTATCGATATGCTGTTAGAAGGAGCCGATGAATGTCCTTACATCATTGCGGGTTCTGGCCCTGACGGTTATGACAGCATCATCATGGGCCCAACCGACAGAGTCATCGAAGACGGCGACGTGCTGATCATCGACACGGGTGCAAAACGTGATGGTTACTTCTCTGATTTCGACCGTAACTGGGCATTCGGCAGTGCAAGTGAGCAAACCAAAGCTGCTTACCGCGCAGTTTACGATTCCACCTCAGCTGGCTTTGAAGCCGCACGTCCTGGCGCAACCACGTCAGACATTTACAACGCGATGTGGAAAGTGTTGGAAGCCAACGGTGCATTAGGTAACGACGTTGGTCGCCTTGGTCACGGTCTAGGAATGGAACTGACTGAGCGTCCATCAAACACCGCTACCGATAACACCGTACTAAAACCGGGCATGGTCATGACGCTAGAACCAGGCATGGTTTACGCTCCTGGCAAATCAATGGTGCACGAAGAGAACATTGTGATCACTGAGAACGGTGCTGAGTGGCTTAGCGAGCGCGCAGAACCTGAGCTAATCATCATTAAATAACAAAGAATTACCTCTAATAATATCAATAAGTGGGCCGACTTATTCGGCCCCATGACAGATTGAGTACCCTATGAAAACCCTAGATGAATTTAAGCAGTTTGAAATTCCTCTGACGTACCAACCCGCTCCTCGTATTAACCGCACCCACATTGGTCTGGTTCAATTAAGCACAGATCACTCGCTAGAAATGGATTGGGCAAAACTACTTGGCACCCAAGCGGCAGTATTCAGCAGCCGTGTTTATTACTCCAGTGAGATGACACCGGAAGCACTAGATAACATTGCAAACGGCATTGGTGAAGCGTCAGATCTGATCGCTTACGGCTTGCCAATGGATGTCATGGCGTTTGGTTGCACCTCCGCCACCATTATCATTGGTGAAGAACGTGTGGGTCAGTTGCTAACCCAAAACCGTGGAAATATTCCAACCACCAACCCTTGGACTGCTGCAAAAGCTGCTTTCAAACGTCTAGGCGCTAAAAAAATCGCTGTGTTCTCTCCATACCCGACCGATGTGAACTTCCCGCTTTACCAGCAATTGACGGAAGCAGGTTTCGACGTGGTAAGACTGGGCTCCCTTGGCATTGAACGTGATACGGACATCACAACAGTTTCCCGCGAATCGATGCTAGAAGCGCTTGAAAATATGCTGCCAGATTGCGATGCCGATTTGGTCTTCATGTCTTGCACCAACTTGCGCGTGCTCGACCACATCAAAGAGATCGAAGATCGCTTCGGGATCCCTGTGGTATGCAGCAATTCCGCTATGTTCTGGCACGCCATGCACTTATCAGGAAACATCGCTTCCTGCCCAGGCTTTGGCCGCTTACTGAATCTGGATGAATCTCCATACCCAACCTTTGAACAAAGCAAAGATGGTGAAGGAGAAGGCATAGAAGCCGCGATGTAACACGCGCTTTACCAGAAAAAGTTTAGCTCTACCGGTTACCGAGCGTTCCCTATTACCTCTGACAGTCAGGCAAATTACTGCCTGTGGGAACGCTCGTCTCAAATTTATTGTTTTTGAAGGAATAAGACTATGAACCGTACAGCAATGGGTTGGGCAGCAGCAATTTTCGTCGGCTTACTTTGGGGTATTCCTTGGATTGTTGGCACGCCAATTTTGGAAGTCATGGATCCTCAAGTCTTGGTATGGGCACGTTACACCGTCGCCTTTATGACGCTGGCAATTATTCTTAAAGTCGGCACCGCCACCGGCAAAGTGGAAAAGAAATGTGAATTCAAACTGAACTGGGCAAACCGTCACGACATTATCTGGACAGCTGCATGTGGCATCATCGGTCAAGGCGCTTTTAGTTTCTTCTCCTTCCTATCTCTTGATTACATTACCGCATCTGAAAACGGTGTGATTCAAGGCTTGATCCCAATCCTAATTCTTACTGTGGGCTTCGTTCGCCATGGCGCTCGCTTCAATACATTACAAATGGTGTCTGCACTGGGTGCGTTCGTCGGCGTCGCGATTCTCGTTATGGACCCAAGCTCTGAAACCAATGGTTTCAACATCGGTCACTTGATCTGCTTCGCGAGTGCAGCAAGCTTTGCCACCATGGCTTACGCTCGCGCTGAGTTGGCACAAAAGTACGGCTCAGTCGCGACCATGTTCCACCAGTTCGTCTTTGCTTCTCTCGGCTTTGGTATGTACCTCGTATTTACAGGTGCCGATTTGAGCTCTGCACTGGGTATTTTCAGCTCCCCATTGCGTATTGCTTGTATCACTATTTTGGGTGTAGGTATCTCAGGCATCAGCTACCTCGTTTACATCTACGCCATGGAGCGAGTAGGTGTTGATGGTACTGGCATGGCACTGAACCTAATGCCGCTGTCTTCCTTTATCCTCGCAGTATTTGCGCTGGGTGAAGCGGTGACACCAATGCGACTGCTAGCAATTATGGTGGTTATTGGCTCCATGATGATGTTCATGAAAGTCGGTAACAAAAAGCCTGACGTTGAAGCTGAAACTCGCAACACCAAACTCAAAGTACAAAAAGCATAAGTTAACTACGTGGCGCTGCTCACTCACGCAGCGCCCCAATTTTCATGAGGAACACCATGACCATTAAACAACTCGTTACTGAATGGCGTCATCACATTCACAAGCATCCTGAATTTGGCTTTGAAGAAGTGCTGACATCAGAAATGGTCGCAAACAAGCTCGAAGAGTTTGGTTTGGAAGTACACAGAAACATCGGTAAAACAGGTGTTGTTGGCATCTTAAAATGTGGAAACAGTGACCGCTCTATCGGTCTTCGTGCTGATATGGATGCACTTCACATTGAAGAAAAGAACACCTTCTCACATTGCTCAGTACACAAAGGTGTTATGCACGCTTGCGGTCATGATGGTCACACAGCCATGTTGCTTGGTGCGGCGCATCAACTGGCTCAAACCAAAGATTTTGACGGTACCGTTTATTTTATTTTCCAACCCGGCGAAGAGCACGGCGTGGGTGCAAAAGCCATGATTGCCGACGGCTTATTTACCCGTTGGAACATTGATGCGGTATACGCCATGCACAACCTGCCAGGAATTCCTGCAGGACATTTTGCGACTCGCCCTCACTCGTTAATGGCGAGCGAAAGTAGTTTTGAAATCGAAGTGATCGCAACGGGTGGTCATGCCGCCATGCCGCACATGGGAACCGACCCAATCGTTGTTGGTGCCCAGATCGTAACGGCAATGCAGACCATCGTATCGCGCAATCTCAGTGCGATTGATGAAACTGCCGTTATCTCCGTGACCGAATTCAAAACCAACGGCACAGTAAACGTTATTCCTTCACGCGTAACCATTAAGGGCGATACCCGAAGCTTTACTGATCAGGCTCTGCATAAAATTGAAAAAGCCATCGAGCGAATTGTGGCGGGTCAATGTATGTCTGCGGGTGTGGAATACGAGTATCACTTCAACAACAGCTTCCTCTCGACTATCAATAGCGCGGAAGAAACCGAGCACGCCGTACGTGCAGCAATCAAAGTGGCGGGTGAAGATAAAGTCAACGGCGCGTGTCAGCCGTTTACCATCAGCGAAGATTTTTCGTTCATGCTTCGTGAGCGTCCAGGCTGCTACATCCTGGTTGGCAATGGTGTGGGTGAATGCGGTGGAACAGCACTACACAACCCCCACTACGATTTCAACGATGAGATTCTGATGTCAGGCGTTCAGTTCTGGCAGACACTGGTTGAAGACCAGTTATCCAAATAACCATAACAGAAACACCCTACGACCTTGCGCCCCCTACGGGCGCTTTTTTTTCACGTTTCCAATACACCCAAACAACCTGAAGAAACAGGATTCAGCGAGGTTTACTGACGCGAGAAACTAGGCTTTTCGCCTCTCGTCCATTGCCAGTTTTCTATAGGCTCTCGGGCTATATCGAAACTGCTGCTTGAAACACTTCGAAAAATAGTTGCTGTCGGAAAAACCGCTACGCTCCGCAATACATTGAATAGTATGGTCGTTGTCGCTATCTAATAGTTTTATCGCATAGCTAAGCTGAACCTGCTTTAAATACTGGTTTGGCGATGAATCCATAAATTGTCGAAACAACCTTTCTAACTGACGCTTACTGATAAATGCTGCTTTGGCGATAGTATCGGTATTGACCTCGGCATCATTGAAGTTCTGTTCAATAAACACAAGGGCTCGGCTCAACGCAATCGTGGTCGGTGGCAAATCACTGCTGCTATCTTGATAAATCCTTGCCAGCCTAATCACCAATTGTTGCATCAAACCCGTCAACACAACCTCAAATGCGGATTGAGATGATTCATATTCCATTCTGATGTCATGCAGCAAGTGGGTGAACGCAAGTAACTGTTGCTTACTCAGTGACAGTTTCGGTTTATATTCCGTCGTTTGTCTGGCAATCGGTTCTATCTTGAACATTGCCTGATACCCAGACAACTGACGCATTGACGGTAGCTCAAAGAATGGCGTTTTCGCGTCAAACATAAGGTTAACGATTTCGAGCTTCTTCACGTCCCTAAAGCCATGCTCAATATCGCCATTGATCACAAACACGTCCCCTTTGCTGATCGCGTACTCGTGCCCCGCTACCGTATGCTTCCCACTCCCACTCATCACAAAAAACAACTCAGCAAAATCATGCTTGTGTGAGGCAAAATCGCAATGATGATGCCCGTCTAGATAAGCAAATTTCAGGTGGCTATGCTTTTGATGTGCTCTAAGTTGGTATACGACACTCATGTCGCTAGATTCCTTATTCTGGTCGCCATATTGGTAGTTTCACGCACGTCGCGAGTATACTATTTCTTTTCAATAACGTGAATTTTCAACATGTTTTCAACGACATTATCCAGCTGATTGTCAGAGTACCTATGACGATAGCAAGACTAGAACGGTTGTGTGATTGTATATGAACAAACAAGAAATCAATGATGCACAAAGAAACCTCGTCTCGGTAAGCCGACAAGCTGCTGCTGAAGGCGTCGTACTCTTAAAAAACACTGACTCGGTTTTACCCTTGAAAGAAAAGGATGTGGTGTCCTTGTTTGGGCGTTGCCAAATTGACACCTATCGAAGTGGCACGGGGTCAGGGGGTGCGGTGAATGTTCCCTATGCCATCAGCGTTCTAGAAGGATTTAGAGCCAACAGCGCGATCACCATCAATGAAGATTTGATTGCCGTGTATCAAGACTGGATAGCCGATCACCCGTTCGATGACGGTGGTGGCGCTTGGGCAGCCGAGCCTTGGTTCCAACAAGAAATGCCTTTGTCAGATGAACTTGTCGCCAGTGCTTCGGCCTGCTCGAACAAAGCAATGGTGTTTATCGGACGAACCGCAGGCGAAGATCAAGACAACGCCGATGAACAAGGCAGCTACCGTTTAACGGATCGTGAAATCGACATGATCACCAAAGTGGCGCATCACTTTTCGGACGTTATCGTGGTCATGAATGTATCGAACATCATGGACATGTCGTGGTTAAACACGCTGGAAGACAAACAATCGCTCAAAGCCGTGCTTTATAGCTGGGCTGCGGGAATGGAAGGCGGTCATGCGCTTGCTGATATCGTCTCTGGTCAACAGTCCCCAAGTGGTCGTTTAACCGACACCATTGCACATCAGCTCTCTGACTACCCATCATCCGCCAATTTCGGACGTAAAGACCGTAACCTTTACGTTGAAGACATCTATGTTGGCTACCGATATTTTGAAACCTTCCAACCCGATTCTGTTCAATTTGAGTTTGGCGCGGGTTTATCCTATACCGCGTTTACTCGTGAGCTCGTAGACTTCTCGATTCAAGGCGAAGGCGCAAAGGCGTTGCTAACTTTTGACATCAAAGTGAGTAACATTGGTAGCGATTACGCCAGCAAAGAAGTGGTGCAGCTATATGTTGAAGCGCCACAAGGTCAATTAGGCAAGCCCGCAAAAGTGCTAATCGGTTTCGCCAAGACAAAGGTCATTGAGCCAAGCGACAGTGATTCTGTGAGAATCTCCGTGCCTGCAAGCATGCTGGCTTCGTATGATGATAGTGGCGCAACTGGGTATCGTAACAGCTATGTACTTGAATCTGGCACCTACCGATTTTTCTTAGGAGACAGCATTCGCCACGCAAACCATATCGCCGCTGACTACCACGTTAATGCGCTAGTCGTGGTTGAATCGTTAAGCGAAGCGTGTGCACCGGTTGACTCATTTGACCGCATCAAACCCGCCGACAAAAAACCAAGTGGCATTTACGAAACTCACCTCGACACTGTGCCTGTTCGCACCATTTCTTTAGCTGAGCGTATTCATGAAAACATGCCCAAACCACTTGAGATAGTGGGCGATAAAGGCATCAAACTCATCGATGTGAAGCAAGGCAAAGCGAGCTTGAGCGAATTTGTCGCGCAAATGTCACCTGAGCAACTCGCCATGATCGTGCGTGGTGAAGGCATGTGTAGCCCTAAAGTCACGCCGGGCACAGCGTCTGCATTTGGTGGGCTATCCGATTGCTTATTTAACTTGGGAATTCCAGTGGCCTCGGCTGCAGATGGCCCTTCAGGGATCCGCATGGATAGCGGTCACAAAGCCACTCAAGTGCCTATAGGAACACTGCTTGGCTGTACATGGAATGTAGAACTCAACGAAACGTTATTTCACCTAATAGGCAAAGAGTTACGCGCAAACCAGATTGATACGCTTTTAGGCCCAGGGATCAACATTCATCGGCACCCGCTGAACGGTCGAAACTTTGAGTATTTCTCAGAGGATCCACTATTAACGGGTGTCATGGCAGCGGCGCAAACCCGAGGCCTCGCTGATGCTGGCGTCTCAGGTACCATCAAGCACTTTGCAGGAAATGACCAAGAAACTGCCCGTGTCGATGTTGATAGCGTGATGTCTGAGCGCGCACTTCGAGAAATCCATATCAAGCCTTTCGAGATCGCCGTGAAGGAAGGTAAAGCCTCCACCATTATGACCTCTTACAATCCGGTCAATGGGCACTGGGCTGCGTCTAACTACGACTTGAATACAACAATCCTCCGCAACGAATGGGGCTTCACTGGCATTGTGATGACTGATTGGTGGGCGAAAATGAACGACCCGATCAACGCAGGACAGGAAAGCAAGACGTTCACTTCTTTCATGATACGCGCTCAAAACGATCTGTATATGGTGGTAGAACACAACGGTGCAGAATCAAATATCATGGGTGACGATACCTTAGAAGCGTTAGCAAACAACACATTAACCCTCGGTGAGTTGCAACGCAGCGCGATGAACATTTGTCGTTTCATTATGTCCACGCCTGTTATGGAGCGCCCTCTCAAAGCCTATGAACCCATAAAGTCATATGTGGCTTTAGACCAAGCACCCGAAGGTTCAATTCATCGCACCGAGCAAACGTTGAGCCTACACACTAACGTGAATAAATCAGTAACACTTGAGGTAAACGAACCGGCCAGTTATCAATTCCAAGGTGTTATGCACTTTGACCGAGATTCGCTCGCGCAATCAGCATGTAGCTTATTTCTTAACGGCGAGTTTGGTATGACATTGCCAACAAATGGCACAGACGGTGAGCGCGTGACGGTTGAAGGCCTGCAAGTGAAGCTTCAACCTGGCTTCTACGTGTTAGATATTGATTTTGTTAAGCCAGGCCTAGTGCTAGAAGAGATAACGATTTCGAAGGTGTAATGGCATTTTTGGTGCGAAGCAGCGCTCTAAGTTGCCCAGCCGCAGACGTTCTGTGACTATTTATTATGTGTTTTAGCATGACATATCTACGTCAGTAAGGAATGGCTGGAACGCGAAAAATTAGCCTCACGGTTTTCATTTGTTTTATTTTCTCATGAGTGACGAGTATTCTGGGCTGTTTTTACATGATGATAAAGATCCTGCATCTCGACAGAATACTCTAGCCCTCCTAAGAGAAATTGGAGTCAGATTTTTGGTTTATGGTCTGAGTGGCTTTGATTATCTGAGCATAAATCAAAGAGCTGACTCCTTTCATATATTCTATACCTCGGTGACCACACTCCCGTCAGGTCTGATCATTCCAATGGTATAGGCTTGATCCAACATGCTGTCGTCTATGATCGCTCCACGAAGATCAGCACCCGACAGGTAGGTGTCTTTGTCCATTAGTACACCTGTTAGATTTGCGCCCTTCAAATTTGCACCCGATAGATTGGCCCCTTTCATATTGCAGAAAAGAAACGAGCCCTTTTCCAAATTGGATGATGAAAGGTTAGCCTTGGCCAGGGTGACAAATGACATGTCTACTTGCGGCGCATAGACACTCACCAATAGCGCTTTGTCTAATCGCGCTTTTGTAAAGTTCGCGCCAGCCAGCGATGACTCCGTTAGGTCAGCCTCACTCAGATTTGAATCACTCAGGTCAGCGCCATCCAATGATATTTTGATCAAACACACTTCTGCCAGATCCAGTCTGTTCATTGCGCATTTCTTTTCATTCAGGCGCTCCATCGCAATCTGTCTCGCCCGGGATGTTTTCACGCCATGCGAGCTGTCAATCGTTTTCCAACACTCAAGGATTCCGGCTTTTTCTGCATCGTTATTACCGCGAAGCATAGTCATGATTAACAGCACTAAAGAGCAGGCACTGAGTAACCTCGTCCAATTCGGAACCCCATATATGGCGGCAATCTCCAAAACCACCACAGACAGTGCCAACCACAAAATCAATAGCTTTGGCACTGGCAGAGAATAAAGCCACGCCAAAGCGCCCGTTTTTACGGGTTTCTTGGCTGTCTCGGTTGTACTTTGGTTTTGCGCTTTCGCTTTTGCCGCACCCTCTTGCATTATCTGAGCGGCGTTGCTGTAGACCTCTGACCAAGCAGCCGCATAGTCATCCGTCCATTCCTCGCCTAACTCTTCCTCAAATGTCTGAAGCAGGGTCTGACCGACTATCGAGTAGTGCGACTCCAGCACACCATAAGACAAGTGCCGCTGCCCCAACGGTCCCAGCATATTCTGCAACTTTTCCGGATCATGCAAAGCAGCAACCATTGCCGTCAACGCGGCAAGCAGTTTGTCGGCCATTTTTGTCATCGAGGTGTTCGCGAAAAGTGGCATCAGGTGTGGCGAATGCTCTGAAATCCGCTGATAGAAAAGCTCTGCGAACTTCTTTCCATCTGGCAGTTTCGCAAAGCTTTCTTCAACTAATTCAATCGTATCCATATTTAAAATTAACCTTTGAAAAAACGACCAAATAATATAAAAGTATAAACGAAAAAAAATACCCTATTCATTCTGAGCTCAACAAAGCCGAATCGGCCATGTGCAAGTATAAATTCCTATACGAATTGCATGTTTTTATTTACCAATGCCAACCAAATGTTAAGCATAGTTATTTAACCTCATCTCACCCATGACCATAATATATAATGGAATACTCATATCTTTGTCGTTTTTATATTTACCTATACCGCACAACAAACCTTTTAATGGCTTTTTTCAGATAGAAAAAGTGAAATTAAAAACTAAATTAATGAAAATGCAACATAGCCTTTTAACTAACCAGAGACAGGCATGGAGCTAACCCTCAACGAGTACAACAGCCTGATACAACACGGGGGCTTCAAACCCCCTTTGCACGCGAAGGGTTGGCTACATTTGCTGAAGGGCGAGCAGAACTTCAGCATCTGGAGTGGGGAGGGGTTACTGGCTTTGATGACGAGTCGACTTACTCTCTGACACTGGGACAAACCTCACCAAGATTCTATATCCTGAGGGTGCCTAACACGCTGCACTTTATGAATGGTTCGGAGCGCGTCGAAGTCGATGTTCCTGTTACGGTTCGCTCTGGGCACAATGGCGGTGATATTCGTGTGGTTCGAGTTGACCCCTCCATGCCGGGCTATGATGTTTCAGCAGCGTTAGTATTTCCCGCCGACAATGCCACTGAACGCCTCTTCTCACAGGGACCCGCCACAAGGGATAACCTGCGCCAGCTAAGAAATTACACCAATATTCGAAAAGCCAGATGGGTAAGGCCGGAAAACATCCGGATACTCGACGAGGGAAATTAGAACCAGAGGATTGCTGGCACTCGATTGTTGGTCATGAAGTCGACATCATGCAGCGTGTTAGACGTTAGCCTGAGTGCATGTGGATTCATCAACAGAAAAACCACAACCTATCGTCACCTTAATCAAACTGACACGTTTAACGCAGTGTTCACCTAGATGGCCAAACCCAAAAATGGACAGAAATGGCTTAGAGTTGGAGCTTTAAGCTATACGATTCGGATTAGCTGAGCTTGAGTGAAATCTAGCTTTTGCTGACTACAAAATCAGTATCTATTCATACTTCTTTCTGAGATTCAAGTCACTAGCTAAAGTCGGATTTATAAGTAGCTACGAAAAAGCACAAATTGACTATGTTAGTCAGATAAGCCTTGATAAGTTCAATCTAGAACTAATTAGAAAACTGGAAGCGCTTAAAGTTTGTGGTAAAACGATTACCCCCACTTTCAGTGTCAAGAAAGTTCTATCAGTCAAAAAAAACTCGATTACACCTTGCCGGATGCATTCTTCAAAGTAACATTTACCCTCCGATCCATTCACATGAAGAACTATTCGAAAGACAAACTCGAAAATGTCCTCAAAGCTATGGGGATGACACCAGTCTATACGCAGTTTAGTGACGAGACATTTGCTGTGAACGTGGTAAAGGACATCCACCTGAACGCTCTAGAGCTGTCACACCATCGTAGAATAGAACGCTTTCTGAAATACACTAAGCAAAGCCTCTTCATCGACACTAAGTTACCGACGTGGTTTTATGCCTCGACAGTGATAGGTTCAATGTTGACAGGTCTATCTCTGAAGAGCGAACAACTGAAGGGTGTTATTGATGTCGTAAGTCAGTATATAGTGAATTTTGTGGAGTATTTGTCCTAACGAATTTCGGGGCAAAATCGCTCTAGCAGTTAACACCAGTTTCAGCTTTCCCCAATGTCGTCATTTCTGCCCTTTCCGGTGTTCTGGCATGACGTTCAGAAAGCTCGGAAAGTAACAATTTACCGGACTAAATATTCGTCTCTATTAGTATCTTTAACCAATCCATGAAATTTAACAAACCGGCAACACATAAGACCAGTTTTATCAGAGATCTGTGTAAGGATGATTTTGTTCTTTCGAGAACAAACCATCCTGCCAAATCATGAGGGGCTAAGTATGAGTTACATTTTGGAACACGTAGCAGTACGTAATAATTTCAACTCAGCAAGAACGCCAGCCGAAGTTGCTGAGTTAAGAGAGAAATGGAGTGTCGCTCAGTCTGAGCTAAACGCGACTTTCCCTTCTGTTCCCAATTTACTTTGGCAAGAATTGGAAGGGCTTTTGATTGGTGGCTCGGATTATAACGTTAGTGAGGAAGGCGACGTTATGGTTCACGCATATCTGCTTGCGCAATCTTTCAGTATCGCCGCAATGAATATCATCAATAAGCACGTTGGAACTGTGCCAATTCATGCTAGATTAGGATGTGTCGGAGAGGGAATTGGTGTAAACATTTCTATTGAAGTTACTGGCATAGACAACCTAGATTTTGAAGCTATTGAGCAGGACTTTCATAATCATCTTGCTCACCAAAAAACTTTAGTATCTGCGACAAATTCAATCCAATAACAAAACGGCGGGACTTATTCCCGCCCTTTCCGCTCTGGCAGACCCGTACGTAAAAAGCTCGGAATATAAGTCAGGATAGGGGCGAAAAACGATAGCTTCACGCGAAAATACCACCTTAAACGCCATAAGTTAATTTAACAAAAATTGCGGGGCGTTTTTTCGTCCGCCTTCAAAACCTTTGTTATGGAGATACCCACCAAAATTGTAAGTTTTCCAACTACTTTTGAATATAAAGAAAGAAGTACGCATAGGCTAAAGGCGTCGCCAGTAGTGGAGCTGATATGACAAACCATTTTGCTGTTTTTTTGAAGTAGAATTTTATCGCCATTCTATTCAGTAGAAGCAGAGACTTACCAAGTCTACTAAAGAAGTAACCGAACCTTATAAATGTCCCAAATCCGACTAGCAGGCTTGAAACAATAAGAGCTCCCTCTATTGAAATATTGTCCGGAAAATCAACGCCACGCCCAGTTAGTAGCCAAGCGAAGGAAATCAACACCATAAGAAGCAGCAAAGCAGATCCTTCAGTCTGGGTACGAATTGACTCCACCCTCTGTTCACTTGCTTTTCTAAGATATGAATCACTGAAGCACCTACGAATCACTCTTAAGCGACTATCAAGTTTGACCAAAGGGTCAGATGTTATGAAATCATCAACAGAGCTCCGCAGCTTAAGAAGCCAGCAACAGAAAAAAGTCATCAACACTAACAAAATCAGATAGCCCATACTTTCTCCATAACGTCGTTTTAAGGGACGAAAAACGATAGCTTCGCGCAAAAATTCCACCTTAAACGCCGTAAACTAATTTAACAAAAATTGCGGGGCGTTTTTTCGTCCGCATTGAAAACCTTTGTTATACGTTTACTCTCTGAAACCGAAGATACGCAGCCCTCTATCCGTCATTTCAGTATCGAAGTGACCAACTGAGTTTAAGAGAGACAATGCTCCATCTATATCTTGATGCCAATGTTTAAAGGGCACATTTTCATACCCACTAGGCTTACCTACTTTGGGGATTTCTAGCCACTCGATTCGCTTGTAGGCGAAAGGACCTGAACCATAGTCACCCACATATTTTTCCATCAACTCATCTGATTTGGTAAACCAGCCTAGAAACTCATCATCATTATCAACAAACTTCCAATAACACTGACTCAAACTCAATTCTGGTACATCTAATACCGTAAACACTTTACGCCATTTAGAATTTGACATGAGTGACACTGAAAATCGCTTTTTAATAACCTTATCTAAGTATTCATCCATTCTTGCAGGCATGTCAAAACCTCCAAACGTATAACAATTTATTAGATCCCAAAATGGTGTTATTTCAGTATTATGCGACACCTTTGCACTTACTGTGTGTATCAACAGTGGAAAAGTAAGGTTCAGATTATAAACAGTATCGTAAATACAGGCCTATTAATGCCTTGTTAAAAGTGGGTCTATCTCAAAATGGAGCATAAACGAGCTAGATTTTAACCATTTCCAACTCCCCCACTATGCACTGTGCCCATAGCGTTAAATGAATGGGTTTCCGCTTAACGGGTACAACAGCCTGACACTCTACCCGTTTTCAACATGCCCTTTCGGGTACTTTTCCAAAGGCGTGCATAGCCATAGCGTTTCGAAGCCGCTACCAATACTAAAGAGGAGGATGATAAAGCGAGAAGTCAGTATGACGAGATACACTGACCGCGGAGGTAAGAGTTTGCCGTGAAGAAAACCCGCACAAGCATGATTCACTCGTTTGCAGACCCAGAGCATGGCATGGCATGGCATGGCGGGATTTTCAAACCCCGAGATAAAATCACCATCGCTAGAATGCAAAAAGGCCGCTGTATCTTTCGCAAGAACAGCGGCCTTTTCTAATTTGGTGGAGCCAAAAGGAAAGAATAAAAGCGGGATTTACTGTTCGCTTCACTCACGCCCTTCGGGCCGTCGCCTATTCCGACTGCGTCGGGGCAACGTTGTCTCGCTTCGCTCGGCTGAACCCTTGCTAGGGTTCTGCTCCCCTATCTKTTTCGAGGTTTAAAAATGCAAAAAGGCCGCTGAAATATCAGCGGCCTTTTCTAATTTGGCGGAGAGATAGGGATTTGAACCCTAGGTGGGCTATAAACCCACGCCGGTTTTCAAGACCGGTGCTTTAAACCACTCAGCCATCTCTCCGTGAGTGGAGCGTATAGTAATGTTCGACGTTGGGTTTGTAAACCCACTAATTATGCATTTTTGTTTGAATGGGTGTTTTTGCGCCACCATGCGCATATCGCATACAGAATGAGGTCTGCATTCAACCACCTAGTCACAAATGAACAGTTGGTTTTTTGCTGAAATGCATAAACATCTCATCATGACCAACATAATATTCTAGTCAACAAGGAAACTCACAGAAACTCAGGGGAATTGTCAATGTAGCGGCAGGTTGCATATTCATGGGACACATAGACCAATGAATAAAGTAAAAACAACGTGTTACACTAATGACTTGTTCACACTTTCGATCAAAAAAACAAACAATTTCGCCAAGATCATTGCATGGGTCACACCTCTTACTTGTTCGATTTGCAGCCAAGCTAACTGCTCCTATACTGTGGATGTTAACCGCGTGTTAATTTTTAACTTGCCGTGGTTTTACAAGGTTCTCATCATTTTTTGGCTACTTGCCTCTCTTGAACCTTGTCCATGAGTAACAACCAGTTATAACCAAAAAAGGATTGATAGGTATGGTTTCCAAAAAGTCGACATTTGGACTTGCAGTTATCTCAGCACTGCTTTTCTCCGGCACTGCTAGTGCAGAAGGTCAAAGCACTCTAGATAAAGTCAAAAAGGCAGGCGTACTAAGTTGTGGTGTCAGCACCGGTCTTCCTGGCTTTTCTAACCCAAACGCAGAAGGTCAATGGGAAGGTATTGATGTCGAGTTTTGTCAGGCTATGGCCGCGGCAGTGCTCGGTGACAAAAGCAAAGTGAAATACGTTCCTCTAACAGCGAAAGAACGTTTCACTGCACTTCAATCTGGTGAAATCGATGTACTTTCACGTAACACGACGTGGACACTACAGCGTGACGGTACTCTGGGTCTGAACTTCGTGGGCGTTAACTACTACGATGGTCAAGGCTTCATGGTGAAGAAAGACTTGGGTGTGAACAGCGCACTTGAGCTTGATGGCGCATCAGTTTGTGTTCAATCAGGTACAACGACTGAACTTAACCTTTCTGATTACTTCCGCTCGAACGCGATGTCGTTCAAGCCCGTCGTTTACGATACATATGATGCAACCGTTAAAGGCTTTGAATCTGGCCGTTGTGACACGCTAACGACTGACCAATCAGGTCTGTACGCTTCACGTATTAAGTTGGCTGATCCAAACAGCGCGGAAGTTCTGCCTGAAATCATTTCTAAAGAGCCTCTAGGCCCTGTTGTTCGTCAAGGTGATGACAACTGGTTCAACATCGCTAAGTGGACGTTGAATACCATGATCAATGGTGAAGAGTTCAACATCACTTCAGCTAACGTTGACGAAATGCTGAAATCAAAAGATCCAAACATTCGTCGTATTCTTGGTCTGGACGGTCCTAAAGGTAAAGGTCTTGGCTTGAACGATGATTGGGGTTACCAAGTTATCAAGCAAGTTGGCAACTACGATGAGAGCTTCCAACGCACTGTTGGTACAGACTCTCCGCTTAACATTCAACGTGGCGTGAACGCGCTATGGAATGACGGCGGCATCATGTACGCGCCACCTATCCGCTAATCTATTCGTTTTTACGTATAGCACTTGTGGGGCACAACTCTGTGCCCCTTATTTTAACGTGAAAGGATAGAGGTGCGGCTGTATGGCATCTAAAGAGAATTCGCTTAGCTCATCGGCTACTCGCCCTGAGAAGAAGCAAAGTCTGATATACAATCCAACGTTTCGCTCTGTGGTGTTTCAAGCCGTTGCAATTTGTGCCTTGGTGTTTTTCGTTTACAACATCGTAAACAACGCACTGACAAATCTCGATGCACGCGGTATTGCTACAGGGTTTGGCTTTATGAGCCAAGAAGCGGGTTTTGGCATTGGATTAACACTGATTGAGTACGATGAAACCTACTCATATGGTCGAACCTTTTTCGTTGGCCTATTGAACACTGCGTTGGTTTCTATACTTGGTATTGCATTGGCAACTGTCCTAGGTTTTCTCGTGGGTATCGCGAGACTTTCTAGAAACTGGTTATTGAGCCGTTTCGCCGCAATTTACATTGAGATCTTCCGAAATATCCCCCTTCTGCTTCAGATATTTTTCTGGTATTTCGCAGTACTACAAGCACTCCCGTCCCCGAGACAGAGTATCAGCATAGGTGATTCCCTCTTCTTGAACGTACGAGGCTTGTTTGTTACTCGCCCCGTGTTCGAAGATGGATCAGTATGGATGCTTATTGCTCTTATTGTGGCCGTCGTTTTCAGCTTTGGTTTAGCCCGCTTTGCGAAGAAGAAGCAAATTGCAACAGGCGAACAAACGCCAGTTTTCGCGATTTCTCTCGCTGCTATTGTCGGCTTGCCTTTACTCGCATTCTTCTTCTCTGGGATGCCAGTATCACTGGAATACCCTGAGCTTAAAGGGTTTAACTTCCGTGGTGGTATATCCATTCTCCCAGAACTCGCGGCACTAACACTTGCACTGTCTATATACACTGCATCGTTTATCGCCGAGATTGTTCGCTCTGGTATTAATGCGGTGAACCATGGTCAAACAGAAGCGGCAATGGCATTGGGCTTACCGCGAAACAAAACACTTCGTTTGGTTGTTATCCCGCAAGCCATGCGAATCATCATTCCGCCTCTGACGAGCCAATATTTGAACTTAACCAAAAACTCGTCTCTCGCAATGGCGATTGGTTACCCCGATTTGGTCTCGGTATTCGCTGGTACCACGCTGAACCAAACAGGGCAAGCCATTGAAATTATTGCAATGACAATGGGTGTATACCTAACGCTTAGTTTATTAACAGCGTTATTAATGAACATATACAACGCCAAAGTCGCGCTGGTAGAGAGGTAACCCATGGCTAAACAACATGAGTTTCAACCAGATTTGCCGCCACCGCCTAGTACGGTAGGACCGATTAGCTGGATGCGTCAGAACTTGTTCTCGTCCCCTCTCAACTCCATCATGACATTGATTCTGGCTTTTCTTGCCGTTAAAGGGTTATGGGCTGTTGTTGATTGGGCTTTCATCAATTCAGATTGGATCGGAACATCCAGAGAGGATTGTTCGAAAGAAGGTGCGTGTTGGGTATTTATCAACGTACGTTTCGATCAGTTTATGTTTGGTTTCTATCCGCAAGAAGAGCTTTGGCGTCCTCAGCTTTTCTACGCAATTTTGGCCATTTTCACGGGTCTTTTGATCTATGAACGCACACCAAAACGCGGATGGATACTTCTAACGTTCCTGATTGCTTTCCCGTTAATGGCCGTGTTCTTGATCTTCGGTGATGTTGCTGGCTTACCAAAAGTGGAAACACACCTTTGGGGCGGGCTGCTGATCACTATGATCATCGCCATCGTTGGGATTGTCGTATCACTGCCGATTGGTGTAATGCTGGCATTGGGTCGGCGTTCTGACATGCCGATCATCCGCAGCCTATGTACTGTTTACATCGAAGTATGGCGTGGCGTTCCGCTGATCACTGTCCTGTTTATGGCTTCTGTCATGCTGCCGCTATTTATGTCTGGCGAATCAGAAACCAATAAACTGGTGCGTGCATTGATCGGTGTGGTCATGTTCTCAGCAGCGTATATGGCAGAGGTGGTTCGTGGTGGTTTGCAGGCGATACCTAAGGGCCAATATGAAGCGGCTGACGCTCTCGGCCTCTCTTACTGGAAGAAAATGGGACTCATCATTCTGCCTCAGGCGTTGAAAATCACCATTCCTTCCATTGTTAACACCTTTATTGGTCTGTTCAAAGACACCAGCCTCGTCCTTATCATTGGTATGTTTGACGTTCTGGGTATTGGTCAGGCTGCGAATACCGACCCGAATTGGCTTGGTTTCGCGACGGAAAGCTATGTGTTTGTGGCATTGGTGTTCTGGATTTTCTGTTTCGGTATGTCTCGTTACAGTATTTATCTAGAAAACAAACTCCACACTGGTCACAAGCGATAGAGAAACAAGGATAGTATTATGACTCAACAAGACGCCCCTGTTATCGAACTGACCGATATGAACAAATGGTATGGTCAGTTTCACGT
This sequence comes from Enterovibrio makurazakiensis, assembly GCF_050336585.1. NCBI lineage: Bacteria > Pseudomonadati > Pseudomonadota > Gammaproteobacteria > Vibrionales > Vibrionaceae > Enterovibrio > Enterovibrio makurazakiensis. Next base: position 125,988 of record NZ_JAKJSE010000011.1, on the reverse strand, counting down.
ACTAAAGAACATTAACCTGAGGGTTTCTAAAGGCGAGAAGATCGTTATCTGTGGCCCTTCTGGTTCAGGAAAGTCCACCATGATCCGTTGCATCAACCGCCTAGAGGAACATCAGCAAGGCACCATTGTTGTTGGTGGTACTGAGTTGACTGACGATCTGAAAAACATTGAATTGGTGAGAAAAGAAGTCGGGATGTGTTTCCAGCATTTCAACCTATTCCCTCACCTCACTGTGTTGGAAAACTGCACCCTAGCGCCAATTTGGGTGAAGAAAATGCCAAAAGACGAAGCAGAAGCGATTGCGATGAAGTTTCTGGAACGCGTAAAAATTCCAGAGCAGGCTGACAAATTCCCAGGTCAGCTTTCTGGTGGTCAGCAACAACGCGTCGCTATTGCTCGTTCTTTGTGCATGAATCCAAACGTGATGCTTTTCGATGAACCAACCTCTGCGCTTGACCCAGAGATGGTTCGCGAAGTGTTAGATGTTATGGTTGAACTGGCAGAAGAAGGCATGACCATGTTGTGTGTGACACACGAAATGGGTTTTGCCAAAGAGGTGGCAGATCGCGTTATCTTTATGGATGCGGGTGAAATCATTGAAGAAAATGTCCCAGACGAATTCTTCAACAACCCTCAATCTGACCGTACTCAATTGTTCCTGAGTCAGATTCTTCAGCACTAATCACACACATGACAAATGGATTTTGAGTTAAAAACTCATTAACATTTGGTTACATGTTGAAGCAAGCTTAGCCGACGGGATATATTAGTATTCTCAAAGGCTAAGCTGTTTTATTATCAGCAATGCGACAATTGTGACTTGAAAAATTGAGCCAAAGGCGCAATAAATGTCGTATGAGAATATATCTGTACCCCATCGGGAGAAAGCTATGAACGATCGTTTTGTTGCTCGCGAGTACTCGCAAGAGAGCCAGTTAGCAACCAACAAAGTGTTGCGAAACACCTATTTCTTATTGTCACTTACCCTGCTGTGGTCAGCGTTGGTCGCTGGTGTGTCAATGGCGGCGAACATGCCTTACCCTGGCATTATCATCACGCTGGTTGGGTTTTATGGCTTACTTTTCCTCATTGAAAAGAAAAAGAATAGCTCAATGGGTATCGTGCTTACTTTCGCACTTACCGGTTTCATGGGTTACACACTAGGCCCTATCCTCAACATGTACGTGGGCGCAGGTCTTGGCTGGGCAATCGCTCCTGCATTGGGCGGTACAGCACTGACCTTCATGGCGTGTTCAGCTTACGCACTGACAACTAAGCGTGACCTATCGTTCCTAAACGGTATGTTGATGGCAGGCTTTGTTGTGCTAATCGTAGGTGTGATCGCGAACATCTTCCTACAGATGCCAATGCTGTCTGTTGCTATTAGCGGCGTGTTTGTTCTGTTCTCAACAGGCGTAATCCTGCTGACGACTCAGTCAATCATCCGTGGTGGCGAAACGAACTATGTGTCAGCAACTGTTACTCTGTATGTATCGATTTACAACTTGTTCCTGAGCCTGCTGCAATTGCTTGGCATTTTCGGTGGCGACGATTAATCGCGCAACAAACAAGCTAACGTAAACGACAAAAGCTCCTTCGGGAGCTTTTTTGTTTTCTGTTTTGATTTCCGATTTACATTTTCCTGCCATTGCCAAATTGTGATCTTGAAGCCTCTCTCACAAGCCGATATGCTTTGCGCGATCGAAACACGAGGTAATCCATGTTGGAATTAAACGGTAAACACATTGAAACCGATGCACAGGGGTATCTGAAGCATTTCTCTGAATGGGATGCTGCACTTGTGCCCATGCTGGCTGAACAAGAAAACATTGAGCTGACTGATGCGCATTGGGAAGTGGTTTACTTTGTTCAAGACTTCTATAAAGAATTCAACACCTCTCCAGCGGTTCGCTTACTGGTGAAATCCATGGAGAAAAAGTACGGCCCAGAAAAAGGCAACAGTCGATACCTTTATAAACTGTTCCCTAAAGGCCCAGCAAAGCAAGCAACCAAACTTGCCGGCCTTCCAAAACCCGTAAAATGCATTTAACGAAAAGAGGCGCTTAATGCGCCTCTTTTCTTTTTATGGTCTTCCTCGCCGCGCGTCAGCAAAGACCATCACCATCACCACAGTTTCAGCTAACGAATCGAAAAGCCGTCAATCAGCTGCCAGTCAACGCGTTCATGTGTTAAACCTGTCACGTTGGCAGTGGTTGGCCCATGCTCTAACCACGCGAGCAATCTGTTCACATTTGTCTCCTCACCACACATTAGCACTGTCACACTGCCATCATCCTCATTGCGAGCAAAGCCACTCAATGACAACCTCAACCCCTCATGAGCAGTGTGAAATCGAAACCCCACCCCTTGAACCCTTCCGGAAACGGTTGCTATAGCACACATTTGAGACATTGGTCACACCCCTATGATTGGTTATTACCGTATGCAACAGTGTAAAATCTATCTGCCTGAGTGCAGCCTTAATGGTCATTTCGCACATCACGCACTTTCTGTTAGCGCACTCTACAAGGATTTACCCATCATGAAAGAAACGCCGTTTCGTTGGATTGACCAATACCTCATCCGACTCAGTTTGAAAGAGAAATTCATGGTGCTCTACGCATGCCTTTTTTCTCTGACTATCGCCACAGGTGTCATCTTTCACTCAGCGTCATCTGCTCAAATTGCAGATGTTCAAAACAAACATAGCGCAGCACTGAATGCGGTGCTGTCTCACTACGATGTCAGTACTAATGACGCAGCGGATATTCTCGCGTCAGCAGGCGTCGCCGTTAGCCCGTCAAACAGCAACTGGGCCCAATCCTCTGTTACAACCTATTCTGCGAAAGCGACCAGCTTTTGGTCGCACATTAGCATGACCGCTATCACCGTGATGACACTGTTGTTTGTCGTCGGCTTGCTCGCCCTGCACTACGTCTCTAGCTTTATTGGTGGCGCTATGTACACGATGAACTCATCGTTACAACGCATGCTAGACGGCGACCTAACTAGCCGCATGAACTTCTTCCCAGTGAGGGATGAATTCAGCATTATCGCTAACACAGTGGATAGCGTGGCAGATCGCGAGCATAGCCTTGTTAAAGCCATCAAGAACGCTTCAACGTTGATGGGGCAAATCTCTGCGGATTTGACCAATCGCAGCACTGAAAGCCAAAGCCTCTCGACAGAACAACGTTCGTACCTTGACTCTCTTGCAAGCGCAACAGAAGAGATGGCGGGTTCTATTCGTGATGTTGCCACTCACGCGGAAGAAACCTCAGGCGAAATCATGGTCGCGGGTGAAGCTTCTCAACAAAGCCGCAACCAAGTAAACCAAACCCTGCATGCCATTCAAGCTCTGAGCGCGGAGATTGAAGCAGCGTCAAAAGCGGTATCTTCGCTGGAACAAAACTCCAACGAGATTGGTAGCATGGTTGCAACGATCAGCGCCATTTCCGAGCAAACAAACCTACTCGCCTTGAATGCGGCGATTGAAGCGGCTCGCGCGGGCGAACAAGGCCGTGGTTTCGCGGTTGTTGCCGATGAAGTCCGCACCTTGGCAGGACGCACACAACAAGCGACCGTTGAAATTCAACGCATGATTCAAGATTTGGAAAGCAATACCGCTCACCTACGTGGCGTCATGCAGGGCACGGTTGATAATGCCGCAGCAAGCGAATCACTCATGCACAATATTGACCTAGAAATTGGCAATATTTCTGAGCGCAGCCAGCGTATTACCGACCGCAGCACCGAAATCGCGACAGCCGCGAATCAACAAGGCAGCGTTGCGGGTACAATTTCGTCTGATGTGGAACGTGTTCGTCAGCAAGCATGGCAAGTCAGTGAGATGATCCAACAGACCGCGAATGACGTGACACACCTGCAAAAGCAATCTAACAGTCTCACTTCACTGGTCGACGGTCTTCGTACCGAATAAAACCAAGAGAAAAACAAAGAAAAAGCAGCCGCAATACCAGCGGCTGTTTGCATTCTTGCCCTTCTTCTCTGACAATACCCACCAATTTATAGGCCGCTGTATGCTATTGCGGCTAGCCAGACTTTAGAATTTTAGGAAAAACCAATGAATCCGTCTGTTTACCTGGTTAAAGGCCGTGAAAAATCACTACGCCGTCGCCACCCATGGATTTTCTCTCGTGGCATTCAACGCGTTGAAGGTAAGCCCTCTCTCGGTCAAACAGTGGATGTCTATGATCATCAAGGCCAATGGCTTGCCCGTGGTGCGTTTTCTCCTAATTCTCAGATCCGTGTTCGCGTGTGGTCGTTCGAGCAAGAAGAAATCGATGTCGCTTTCTTCAAAAAGCGCCTGCAAGAAGCACAAGGTCTTCGCGATGTATTAGCTGCGCGTGATGGTCTTACGGGTTACCGTTTGATCGCGGCTGAGTCCGATGGCCTGCCAGGTATTACCATTGACCGCTATGAAAACTTCATGGTTTGTCAGTTACTCAGTGCCGGTGCTGAAGCGCAAAAACAAAACCTCGTTGATGCCATTGTAGAGCTATACCCTGCGTGCAGCATCTACGAGCGCTCTGACGTGTCTGTTCGTAAGAAAGAAGGCTTAAAAGAGCGTACAGGCGTTCTCCACGGAGACATGCCACCGCCATCATTGGTCATTGAAGAGAACGGTGTAAAAATTAACGTTGATATCACGGGTGGCCACAAAACTGGCTTCTACTTGGATCAACGTGACAGCCGTGAAGCGTCTGTGAAGTACGTGAACGGGAAGCGTGTACTGAACTGTTTCTGCTACACCGGTGGTTTTGGTTTGTATGCACTTAAAGGCGGCGCGTCTGAAGTTATCAATGTCGACGTTTCACAGCCTGCTCTGGACATTGCAAAAGCTAACGCCGAAATGAACGGCTATGACCTGACAAAAGCACAGTTTGTAAACGCAGATGTATTTAAACTGCTGCGTGAATACCGTGACAGCGGCGAACTGTTTGATGTCGTGATCATGGATCCACCTAAGTTTGCGGAATCTAAGTCGCAATTGACGGGGGCATGCCGTGGCTATAAAGACATCAACATGCTCGCCATGCAGATACTGAAGCCAGGCGGAACATTACTGACTTACTCTTGCTCAGGCTTGATGGATAACTCGTTGTTCCAAAAAATCATTGCGGATGCCGCTCTAGATGCGCACCGTCAAGTTCAGTTCATTGAACGTTTTGAACAAGCAGCCGACCACCCACTCGATAGCGCCTACCCAGAAGGCTTCTATCTGAAAGGTTTCGCCTGCTACGTTAAATAAATATATAAACACATAAACTTTGGCCCACCCTTTTTTTCGTGGGCCTTTTTAAATCATTTAGGGGAACACGATGAAAAGAACGTATATTCTTGCGTCCTTGCTGTCTGCATTGCTGCCGTTGTCTGCAATGGCGAGCGTTACATTGCATGTTAACGATAACGTAGAGTTGTTGGCCTATAACGGTCAATCACATAAAACAACCATGTTCGGCGGCCAAGATCCTGTGGTTTTGGCGAACGGTACTCAACAAATCGCATTCCGTTTTGTTGAAAGCTTCGAAGAGGGAAAAGATATCTCGTTCGCTAAATCAGATGTGCTGGTTGCAACGTTTAACGCCAACGATGAAGATATCTATTTCGCCTTCCCTAAAATCAAGAACAAGCGTGAGATTCGTGAATTCAACGAAAACCCAACGTTTCAATTGATCGATGCCTCAGATTCACCTATCGCGTTTGAACAAAACAAGTTGATGAAAAGCGGCTTTCAACTAAGTCGTGACTATGTTGCAGAGCTTTCTCGCTTCAACCAAACCGATGAAAGTGCGTCACTCCAACTCACCGTAGTACCGACTGTAACGCCGTCAACCCCGGCTTCACGTGGTGCCAAGGTAGTGCTCAATGACAGCGCGTCAATTGATGAAGTGGAATACCAATTACATTACTGGTTCCAAAAAGCCAGTCCTGAAACCAAGGCGAAATTTAAAGCCTACGTGAATACGCAATAACATCAAAAAGGCCACCTACTCAGGTGGCCTTCTTACTGCATCTACACGTTCATTTATTTCTATAATTTCTAAGACTACACGCTGAAATCACTCTGATAGCATCCGGCTAATGTCATCAAGACTTGCGGGATCATCAATGGTTGACGGGACGACGTAACTTTCACCATCTGCGATTTGACGGATAATACGACGCAAGATTTTCCCAGAACGTGTTTTCGGTAATCTATCCACAATGATAGCTCGATTGAAGCATGCAACCGGGCCAATTTCATTACGAACCTTGGCCACCAGCGCTTTTTCAATATCACCATCATGTGAGTGATAACCGTCTTTCAGCACGACCAATCCCAGTGGTAATTGGCCTTTCAATTCATCATATACCCCGACCACCGCACATTCTGCAACCGCATCATGCGCACCGACGATTTCTTCCATCTCCCCCGTTGATAGGCGATGACCAGACACATTGATCACGTCGTCGATCCGCCCCATCACAAATAGGTAGCCATCTTCGTCCATGTAGCCACCATCACCCGACACATAGTAGCCAGAGAACTGCTGCAAATAACCCGATTCAAACCGATCATGATTTCGCCAAACGGTGGACAAACAACTCGGCGGCAACGGGCGCTCTACAGCAATATACCCTTGCTGATTCGCAGCAACAGATTCCCCCATTTCGTTGAGGATTTTTACATTGAACCCCGGCGTAGGTTTGGTCGACGAACCCGGCTTAGTAATGAAGCTCTCAAGCCCCAACGGATTGCACGATATCGCCCATCCCGTTTCTGTTTGCCACCAGTGATCAATCACGGGGCGGCCTGTGTGCGATTCAACCCATTCCAATGTTGGCGGGTCTAGCCTCTCGCCCGCCATAAAGATACTTCTCAGTGACGCCATCGGATAATCAGCAATCAACTTTCCTTCTGGGTCTTCTTTTTTGATGGCGCGAAACGCCGTAGGTGCAGAGAACAACACAGACACATTATATTCATCACACACTCGCCAAAAAGCGCCCGGATTTGGCGTTTTCACAGGCTTCCCTTCAAACATGATGGTGGTACAGCCGTGTATCAATGGGGCATAAACGATGTAAGAGTGCCCGACCACCCAGCCAACATCTGACGCGGCCCAATACACTTCACCAGGTTCAACGTTGTACACGGTCGACATGCTGTATTTCATCGCAACAGCATGACCACCATTATCTCGAACCACACCCTTAGGCTTTCCAGTCGTCCCTGACGTATAGAGAATGTACAAAGGATCGGTAGAATTGACGGGAACGCAGTCATGCGGCGAGGCGCGTTCAAATAAGGTCGCCCAATCTGCATCACGCTCATGATCAAGCGCAGCGGGTTGTTCAGGTCTTTGGTAAACAACAACAGTGTCTGGCTTCCAGCGGCTATCCATTACCGCTTGATCAACCATTGGTTTGTAAGGAATAACCTTGCACACTTCGATTCCACATGACGCCGTCAGTAAGACTTTCGGCTCGGCATCTTCGAGCCTTACCGCAAGTTCATTGGGCGCAAAGCCACCAAACACAACCGAATGAATCGCCCCAAGTCGTGCGCAGGCCAACATCGAAATCGCAGCCTGCGGGATCATGGGCATGTAAATCACAACCCGGTCGCCTTTGGTAACACCCAGTTCCGCCAACATACCTGCACATTTGGCGACTTGATCACGAAGCACTGAATAGCTGTATTGTGCTTTTTTGCCTGTCACTGGCGAGTCATAGATCAGTGCCGTCTGGTCACCTCGTCCATTTTCGACGTGATAATCCAGCGCCAAATAGGCGGTGTTGAGCTCACCATCAGGAAACCAGCGCTCTATGCCATTCGTATCGTTTTCCAATGCTTTGGTTGGCGGCGTAAACCACTGAATACTTTTTGCTTGTTTCAGCCAGAAATCCTCTGGGCTGGTGACGGACTCTTGATAGGCGTTTAGATAGGCTGACATAGTCATGCTCCTTGCCTCGTGCTGAGGTCTTGCCTTTGTACCCACACCATGACATGCACTGTGCACTCAGTGAGGTAAAAAGCTTGGCAGCAAACAGATGTCGTTGCTTACTGCCAAGTAACGGTCGTTTCTCAAGCCTTATGCTGGCTTGTTGTTGAAACACTAATTAATGGTAAACATCTCCATAAAGCGGTTTACCGGCATTTCCATCAAGGCATCTTGATTTAGACAAAGCGCGTAAATACTTTCGGCTTGTGCCGCAGGAAAACGGGTAAGCAGGTTGCGCTTAAATTTCTGCTCAAGCACTGGGATCCCTTCTTCTCGACGACGACGATGCCCAATCGGATATTCCACTTCGACCTTCGCTGTGGACGTTCCATCGTTAAAAAAAATCTGAATGGCATTGGCGATCGAGCGCTTATCCGCGTCCAAATACTCTTCGCTGTATCGCTTGTCTTCAACAATGATCATTTTTTCGCGCAATGCATCAATGCGAGTGTCTCCCTGATGGAAGCTGTCTTCATAGTGCTCTGCCACCAGGTCACCGTGAATGAGAGGAACGGCAATCATGTATTGCAGGCAATGGTCGCGATCGGCGGGATTCGCCAAGTCACCCACTTTTGAAATAATTCGAATAGCCGATTCATGGGTCGTGACTTCGATGCGTTCAATCTCATCGAGACGATTGACGACCTCTGGATGTAACGTCACGGCACATTCAACGGCGGTTTGTGAATGGAATTCAGCGGGGAACGAAATTTTGAACAAGACGTTTTCCATCACGTACGAATCAAACGCTTGGTTCACGCGAAATGATTCACCTTTGAACAACACATCATAGAAGCCCCATTGCTCCGCCGTTAGCACAGAAGGTTGCCCCATTTCACCTTTCATGGTGATCATGGCCAATCTCACGGCACGAGACGTTGCGTCACCGGCAGCCCAAGACTTACGAGACCCCGCATTCGGCGCATGGCGGTAAGTTCGGAGCGCACAACCATCAACCCATGCTTGCGAGAGCGCATCAATCACTTGGTCGCGACTTCCTCCCAGCATGCGTGTTACAACGGCTGTTGAAGCAACACGAACCAGCAACACGTGGTCAAGTCCAACTCGGTTATAACTATTTTCTAGCGCCAATACGCCTTGGATCTCGTGGGCTTTGATCATCGCCGTCAGCACGGCTTCCATGGTCAGCGCGGGCTTACCTTCTGACACGGCTACGCGACTTAAGTAATCTGCTGTGGCAAGAATGCCGCCAAGGTTGTCTGATGGGTGCCCCCACTCTGCCGCCAACCAGGTGTCGTTAAAATCTAGCCAGCGAATCATGCAGCCAATATTGAATGCGGCTGTGATCGGGTCAAGTTCATGTGAAGTGCCCGGAACACGCGCACCATTTCGAACTGTCGTTCCCGGTACCAGTGGTCCCATATGTTTGGTGCACTCAGGAAAACGTAGCGCCAATAACCCACAGCCTAAGGTATCCATCAAGCAATTACGCGCCGTGTTGTAGGCTTCCGCTGAGTTAATTTCCGCCTCACACACATAATCAGCAATGGTTTGAAGCAGCGCGTCAGGCTCTGGACGTTGGTTTTCATCGACATTCATTGACATGTTTCGGTTCCTTCCCTTAATCAGTTATTGGCGTTTTTCAAGTGGCAACCAGTCTTGATGCTCTGGCCCAACATAATCCGCGCTTGGTCTTATAATTCGGTTGTTTTCACGTTGTTCAAACACATGTGCACACCAGCCCGTAACACGGCTCATCACAAAAATTGGCGTAAATAATTTGGTGGGGATCCCCATAAAGTGGTACGCAGAAGCGTGAAAGAAGTCCGCGTTCGGAAATAAGTCTTTCTCGCGCTTCATCACCTGTTCTACGCGCTCAGAAACGTCATACAACATGGCATCGGGCGACGAGGTGGAAAGCTGCTTTGACCATGCTTTGATCAGCGCGTTACGTGGATCAGACTCTCGATAAATGGCATGCCCAAAACCCATGACTTTTTCTTTGTTCACCAACATCCCCATGAGCGCGGTTTCCGCTTCATCAGGCGACGCCCAATGTTCAATCATATCCATCGCCGCCTCATTCGCACCGCCGTGGAGCGGGCCACGCAACGTACCAATTGCCGCAGTGACGCAAGAATGGATATCAGACAGGGTTGACGCACAAACACGTGCCGCAAAGGTAGAAGCATTGAATTCATGTTCGGCATACAGTACAAGCGAGCAATGCATAACACGCGTATGCAATTCAGTCGGCGTCGCGTCGGAAAGCATATCGAGGAAGTAACCAGCAATGGTGTCCTGCTCACTGGCTGCCGTATCAATGCGAACACCATGATGAGAGAAACGATACCAATAACAAATGATGGCAGGCAGATGTGCAAGAATAGTATCTGCCTTGTCTGATTGCTCAGAGAAGTCGAGTTCAGTGTCCAAGTTGCCCAGCATCGAACAGCCGGTTCGCATAACATCCATGGGGTGTGCATCTGCCGGGATATTTTCAAGCACGACTCGCAACGCTTCTGGCAACCCTCTTTTGGCAACGAGTTCATGCTTGTAGTCGCTTAAAGCCTGAGCGTTAGGCAAATGGCCTTTCAATAACAAAAAGGCGACTTCTTCAAACTCCGCGTGATGGGCGAGATCGGTAATGTCATAACCGCGATAGGTTAAACCGGTACCTGTCTTTCCGACTGTACATAAGGCCGTGCTACCCGCACTCTGCCCGCGTAGACCTTCTCCACCCAACGGCTTGTTCTTGTCCGGCATGTCATGCTCCTTGTCATAGACTAATTCATTGTTTTTATTACTTTCCTTACGTTTCTCGCTCTTTCCAATTGCGTTTCAAATATCGGTACTATTCTTTGTCGGCAAACAGCTTATCGAGTTGCTGTTCGTAGTTGTGATAACCCAGGTAGCCATAGAGCTCCTCTCGCGTCTGCATGGTGTCAACCACATTGCGCTGATGACCGTCGGCTTTCACCTGCTGGTAAACGTTCAACGCTGCTTGGTTCATGGCCCGAAACGCCGAGAGCGGGTAAAGCACAAGGTCGACACCCACTTCGTCGAGTTCACTCACTGAAAACAACGGTGTTTGACCAAATTCAGTGATGTTCGCTAACACAGGAACCTTTAGTGCTTGGGTGAACGTTCGGTACTGATCAAGGGTATTAATGGCTTCAGGGAAGATCATGTCTGCACCCGCATCCACACAGGCATGTGCCCGTTCCAACGCAGAATCCATCCCTTCTACTGCCAGTGCATCAGTGCGTGCCATGATGACAAAATTGGGATCGGTTCTCGCATCGACCGCCGCTTTGACCCGATCGACCATTTCAGATTGGCTCACGATCGCCTTATTTGGGCGATGACCACAGCGCTTTTGTGACACTTGGTCTTCAATGTGAACAGCCGCTACGCCTGCACGCTCCATTTCTCTCACGGTTCGAGCAATGCTGAATGCCCCGCCAAACCCCGTATCGATATCCACCAGCAAAGGAAGACTTGATGCATCCGTGATACGGCGAGCATCTTCAAGAACGTCGTTAAGTGTTGTTATTCCCAGATCGGGCAAACCAAATGAGGCATTGGCAACGCCACCCCCTGAAAGGTAAATGGCCTGATGCCCTGTTTGTTCTGCTAACATCGCGGTATACGCATTGATCGTACCCATGACTTGTAAAGGTCTGTTGTTTGCGACGGCTTCTCGAAACGTTTTCCCTGCGCTCATGAGGCTTTCTCCCTGTCTGAATTAAGTTGCTTCGCGGCTAATTCCCCACTTCGGCGAATGTGTCTTCGCATTAACATTTCCGCCAATTCTGCATCTCGTTCTTCGAGTGCATTAAGAATCTGAAGATGTTCATCTAGCGCTCGCTCTGGGCGAGACTGAGTCCGAGTTGATTGGGTACGATACATCCGCACAAGATGATAGAGTTCGTCACATAACAAGCTGATTAATTTATTATTTCTACTCGCTTGAATGATTCGGTAGTGGAAATCGAAATCACCCTGCTGATGGAAATATGTCGCACCATCAACATCATCAATATGTTGCTGGTGACGGTGCAATAAGGTTTTCAATGCCTCAATCTCACTAGCCGAAATGTGCATGCAGGCTTGCCGTATTGCCATGCCTTCCAATGCTTCGCGCACCGCATAAATATCAGACAGTTGTGTCGCACTTATCGCCACCACTCGAGCGCCAACATGCGGTACACGCTCAACCAAACCCATCGACTCTAACCGCATCATGGCTTCACGAAGTGGACCACGACTCACGCCCAACTCTCTTGATAACTCCGGCTCAGAAATTTTGCTTCCTGATGCAAATTTGCCACTGACAATCGCTTCGATAAGCCACTCGGTCATCCCTTCTGATTTGGTGACATCTTTCATTGTGCAATTCCTTAGGTGTCGACAATACGTTTCAATTCTCACTCGCATAACTCAATACATTGTCGACAATATTTTAGGCTTGATTAATTATTAGCCATTTTTTGGCGATTTATCAAGCTAGATTGTCGACAATCCATGTTAGACATTGGTCTACCACAATGCATTGATGAGTAAATATTCAACGCACATAATTCATGAATTTGCTGAATGTTTGTCAGTTGAAACTGTGAATCGCTACCAGAAGCGAGAGGCTTTTTTACCCAGTAACTGACTAGAGATCTAAAACTCACCAAAACCACCGTGTCTCATAAATGCAACTCGTCTACTTTATTTATTACGCGATTTAAGTTGCGTTAATTAACAATAAATCAATAAGTAGTATCAATTTTCGAGGTAATTCCAATGGATGTGTCACGCAAGAGCAAAGGCTTCACGCTGTCGGCAGTCGCCGTCGCGTGTATGTTTGCTTTCAACGCGCAAGCAGCAACCGATTGTTCAAATATTGAAGAATGGAAAGATAGTGTCGCCTACGGCGGAGGCTCTACTGTCCAGCAAGATAACACTGTCTACAAAGCTAACTGGTGGACAATGGGTAACAACCCAAAAACGTCTTCCGGTCAGTACCAAGAGTGGAAAGTCATTGATCAGTGCGATACGGGCGGCCCAGTCGATCCACCATTGAATGAAGCTCCTACCGCCTCGCTAGATGCGCCTACGGCTAGCGACAAAATTACGACAGGTGACAGCGTAACGCTAAGTGCATCTGCAGCAGATACAGACGGCACTGTCGCCAACGTCGAATTCTTCGTAGATGGCATTTCTGTTGGCAAAGACAGCACGGCACCATACTCTGTCGCTTGGACTGCCGCTGAAGGCGCTCACTCCATTACCGTTAAGGCAACGGATGATAAAGGTGCAGTGACTGAATCAACGGCTCTCAGCATCACCGTTGAAGCTGGCACGGTTGAACCGGGAAATGAAGCACCGACCGTTTCTGTCTCCGTATCTGCGACTGCTGTTGACCAAGGCGCAGTTGTCACCCTGACAGCGGATGCCGCTGATGCCGATGGCTCAGTTGCAAAAGTTGATTTCTATGCCGCGGGCCAGTTGGTTGGCTCTAAAGCTGCCGCGCCATTCACGCTTGATTGGACGGCAAATAAAATCGGCAACGTCGCTGTCTACGCAAAAGCGACGGATAACAAAGGCAAATCAGCGGATTCCGCTTTGATCACAGTTAACGTTACCGGTGTTCCTACCGTGTCTAACTGTCGCCCTGAAGGCTTGTTCCAGACGCCTGGCGTCAACGTTCCTTACTGTACCATTTATGATTCAGAAGGCCGTGAAGACATGGGTGCTGACCACCCTCGTCGTATCATCGGTTACTTCACAAGCTGGCGTTCAGGCGATGACCCACAAGCCGCATACCTTGTTAATGACATTCCTTGGGAAGAGCTAACGCACATCAACTATGCGTTCGTCAGCATCGGTTCTGACGGCAAAGTTAATGTTGGTGATGTTAACGACCCAAGCAACGCCGCTGTCGGTAAAGAGTGGGCGGATGTTGAAATCGATCCAGCACTTGGCTTTAAAGGCCACTTCGGTGCACTTGCTACCTACAAGAAAAAGCACGATGTTAAAACACTGATTTCTATCGGTGGTTGGGCTGAAACAGGTGGTCACTTCGGCAACGATGGCAACCGCGTTGCCGATGGTGGCTTCTACACCATGACAACCAATGCCGACGGTTCTATCAACCACGCTGGCATTCAGAAGTTTGCTGATTCTGCTGTTGAAATGATGCGTAAGTATCAATTCGATGGTCTGGACATCGACTATGAGTACCCAACCTCAATGGCAGGCGCCGGTAACCCATACGACAAAGACTTCATGGAGCCACGTCGTGCTTACCTGTGGGCATCTTATCAAGAGTTGATGCGCGTACTTCGTGAGAAAGTCGACATCGCTTCTGAGCAAGACAGCCAACACTACATGCTGACTATCGCAGCGCCATCTTCTGGTTATCTGCTTCGCGGTATGGAAACCTTTGATGTCACTAAGTACCTCGATTACGTCAACATCATGACGTATGACTTACACGGTGCTTGGAACGATCACGTCGGTCACAACGCCGCGCTGTTTGACACTGGTAAAGACTCTGAGTTGGCAGCATGGAATGTCTATGGCACTAGCCAGTACGGCGGCATCGGCTACCTGAATACTGACTGGGCTTACCACTACTTCCGCGGTTCAATGCCTGCAGGTCGTATCAACATCGGTGTTCCTTACTACACCCGTGGTTGGCAAGGTGTCACAGGCGGTGAAAACGGTCTGTGGGGCAAGGCTGCTCTTCCAAACCAAGCTGAGTGTCAACCAGGCACAGGCGAAGGTGAGAAGAACAACTGTGGTAACGGCGCAATTGGTATCGACAACATGTGGCACGATACCGATCCGAAAGGCTACGAAATGGGCGCAGGTTCTAACCCAATGTGGCACGCGAAGAACCTTGAGAACGGTGTATTCGGTTCTTATGCGTCAGCGTACAAACTTGACCCAGCAAATAACCCACAACACCAACTGAAAGGTAACTACGAGCGTAACTACGATGCAGTTGCTGTAGCACCGTGGTTGTGGAATGCCGAGAAGGGTGTATTCCTGTCTACCGAAGACGAAGCGTCTGTCAGCGTGAAATCTGACTACGTTATCGACAAAGGTATTGGCGGCATTATGTTCTGGGAGCTTGCAGGTGACTATGCGTGTTACCAACTAGATGCTAGTGGCAACCGTACCAACGTTGTCGATGCAACCGAGAACGCGTGTAAGACTGGCAATGGTGAATACCACATGGGTAACACCATGACCAAAGCCATCTACGACAAGTTTGCTGCTGCAACACCTTACGGTAACAAACTGTCTGACACGGCAATGCCGTTAGAAGCTGTGGACATCACTGTTTCGGTCGGTGGCTTCAAAGTGGGTGACCAGAACTACCCTATCAATCCTAAAATCACCTTCACCAACAACACTGGTACTGATCTGCCGGGCGGAACGGAATTCCAATTCGATATTCCAACGTCAGCTCCGGACAACGCAAAAGATCAATCTGGTGGCGGTCTGAAAGTGATTGCTTCGGGTCACACCAAGTCAAACAACATTGGTGGTCTTGAGGGTAACATGCACCGTGCAGCATTCTCATTGCCAGCATGGAAATCACTGCCAGCAGGCGCGAGCTACGAATTGGATATGGTTTACTACCTGCCAATCTCTGGCCCAGCAAACTACACCGTGAACGTTAATGGTGTTGATTATGCATTCGCGTTTGAATACAGCGATCTTCCTTTGGCTGACCTGACAACAGGCGGTTCAAACGGCGGTGGTAACGGTGGCGATACGGGTACTTGTGACACAGCAGGTCTCGTGGTTTATCCGAACCTACCTCAAACTGACTGGCAGGGTAATCCAAGCCATGCCAGCGCAGGCGACAAAGTCGTAAATGATGGCAAGGTATACCAAGCCAACTGGTGGACTGCATCTGTACCTGGAAGTGACGGTAGCTGGTCTAAAGTGTGTGGCTAATCGCCTCTTAGCACTATGACTAACCCGTAAACTCCATAAAGCCGGCTAATCAGCCGGCTTTCTTTTTTTAGTAATCAAATGCCAGCCTGAAGCCTCACTATCGGCATTCCAATAAAACGAGGCGTCCCATCCGGTTTTCTAATCTTGCTTTCGTATTTTGTTTTCTCGTTCTACTTAAGTGAGTTGAATCTTTAACTGAACGAAAATTCATACAATCGCGCTGCTCTTTTATGCTGTTGCGGCGTATCATAGGCACAGATTTTCTAGCAACATTATGTTGTTTCTTCTTTCTTCTTTTCGTGAAGGTTCCATGATTTATAAACTTTTTGAACGGGTAACCGCCGCGTTCCCTCAGTCCCAAACGGAACAACCTCCTAATGGGTTGCTGGCGTTTTGCCGCCATTACACCAAGGGATTTGAGCGTCCACTCGTCGCCATGTCACTACTGACCGCATTAATTGCGGTAGCGGAAGTTTCTCTATTTGGTTTTATGGGGCAAATGGTTGATTGGCTGACCAGCCAAAATCCAGACACCTTTTTAGAGCAAGAAGGTTCAACCCTAATTGGCATGGGTTTGCTCGTCCTAATCGGTATGCCTTTGCTGGTGACGGTACACTCTCTCGTGTTGCACCAATCTCTGCTCGGTAACTACCCGATGTCGATTCGCTGGTCGGCCCACCGTTACTTGCTAAAGCAAAGCATCAGTTTTTACCAGAACGATTTTGCAGGACGCATCGCCACCAAAGTCATGCAAACCGCGCTTTCCATTCGCGAAACCGTCATGAAGTTGCTGGATGTGGCGGTTTACATCAGCGTTTACTTCACCGCGATGTTAGTCATGGTCGGGCAAGCAGACATTCGCCTGATGATCCCTCTTCTGATTTGGTTACTGGCTTATATTGGCATTCAAATATACTTCGTTCCCCGCCTGAAGGCGGTGTCGACAGAGCAAGCTGACGCCCGTTCACTCATGACAGGGCGCATTGTGGACAGCTACACCAACATCGCGACAGTGAAGCTCTTCTCACACACTGACCGCGAAACAGAATACGCAGAAGAAGGGATGAACACCTTCCTTGATACTGTGTATCGCCAAATGCGATTGGCTACGGGCTTTAATATCGCGGTAGAAATCATCAACTACATCTTGGTGTTTTCTATTGCTGCTATCTCAATTTGGCTGTGGTTGGATTCTGCGATTAGCGTTGGCGCTATTGCCATTGCTGTTAGTTTGGCCCTTCGTATTAACGGCATGTCTAAATGGATCATGTGGGAGATCGGGTCACTGTTTGAAAACATCGGTACTGTGGTTGATGGCATGACAACCTTGTCCAAGCCCGTTGAAGTGAGCGACAAAGCAAATGCTCCCGCTTTGGATGTGCCAAAAGGTGAAATTTCATTCGACGATGTGCGCTTTCACTATGGCGAAGGCAAAGGCGTGATTGAAAAGCTAAACCTCAACATTAAGCCGGGTGAAAAAGTCGGATTAGTCGGACGCTCAGGCGCGGGGAAATCTACGCTTGTTAACCTTCTGATGCGATTCCATGATGTTGAAGGCGGCCAAATCCGTATTGATGGACAGAACATTTCAGCGGTAACGCAAGACTCGCTTCGCGCCAACATTGGCATGGTGACGCAAGACACGTCGTTGTTACATCGCTCGATCCGCGAGAACATTCTGTATGGCAACCCAGATGCTGGTGAAGAGGCAATGCTTGAAGCCAGCCAACGCGCGCAAGCACACCAATTCATTGAAAACCTCTCTGACCCTCATGGCAACACCGGTTACGACTCTCAAGTGGGAGAACGTGGCGTCAAATTGTCAGGTGGACAACGTCAACGTGTCGCCATTTCTCGCGTGTTGCTAAAAGATGCACCGATTCTTATTTTGGATGAAGCCACCTCCGCACTGGACTCAGAAGTGGAAGCCGCCATTCAAGAAAGCTTGTATCAGCTAATGGAAGGGAAAACCGTGATTGCCATTGCTCACCGCTTATCAACGATTGCAGCAATGGATCGCTTGATCGTGCTGGATAACGGCGAGATAGCAGAAGAAGGTACACACCAAGAATTGATTGCTAGCGGCGGTATTTATGCACAATTATGGCAGCATCAAACAGGCGGTTTCATCGGAGACTAACCGCAACATGACTCTTTCGTAATACCATAAAAACAGGCGCTTTCTGCGCCTGTTTTACTATCTGCCCACTCCTGTTTCGCATTTATAAGACACATCTCCTACCCTTATCAGTGAGCAAACTGATTAAAGGAAGGACTCATGTCATTGACCAGATTCACCGTAAAATCTACGTTTATCGCCCTACTTGCGTTCGGTCTAACCGCATGCACAGATTACGATCCCATTCCTGTTAGCCAATGCAGTAAAGTAGTCAGCCATGCTCAGAAAGTACTAGGGGCCATGGCACCTTCTGCCAGTGAATTGATGGGCCAATGTAAGTCAGCCACCGATAGTGAGCGAGGCTGTGTGATCGCAGCAACCAAAAAAGGGCAACTTGCTCAGTGCCTCTAGCAACAAAAGATATCGTATAATGGCCCCGTTTTTATAGCGGGAGCCATTTATGCAACGTTCCACCCTCGTCGGCTTGAAAGTCGGCTTAATCGCCCTTCTCATCTTTATCGCCATGATAGGCACGAGCACTAACGCACCTGCGACAGAGTGGCTAAAAGAAGCGTTCCTCGGTATTAGCTTTACGTTTGCTTTTGGGTTAGGTGCTCCTGAAGCATTGGCCTACGTGCTAACAGGTGTGATCTTTGTTGCGATTTTCTGCGCAGGATACTTTGTTGGTAAGAAGGCATCAGCAAAGCTAGATAAGTAAACACGTCATCAATGGAACACCTTGCCAATCTCTAAGCGTTTAGAATGTAAAGTGGAAGTCGCCTCAGTCAAAATAGGGATCAACATCATGTCAGATTTAAGCAGCCAAAAAGTCAGTTGTTTATGTGGGGAAGTGAGGATTGAAGCCACGGAGATAAATCCCAAGTTTACTGTCTGTCATTGTGAAACATGCAGAACGTGGGGAGGTGGTCCGTTGTTTGCTGTTGAATGCGGAACGGATGTTAAGTTTGAAGGTGTTGAGTCGATTAAAGAGTACAAATCTTCACCTTGGGCAACCAGAGGGTTTTGTCATCATTGTGGCACTCATTTATTTTATCGTTTGAATAGTACTGGCGGCTATAACATGCCTATCGGTTTATTTCCTTTTTTAGAAAAACCCGTGATGACAATGCAGTATTTCAGCGACCAACGCCCTCATTACTATTGTTTTTCTAACGAAACCAAAGAAATGACCAAAGCTGAAATTGAAGCGTATTTCGGCACCTTGAACTAGATAAAACATCGTGACAACAATGGCAGGTTGACACATAGGGGGCTATCTAGCCCCTTTATTGTCTTCGAATTATATTTTTTCGACTAATTTTTGCAGTAAACGAATCATCTCTTCGCGTTCCTCAAGGTCTAACGTTCCGAGAAGCTGTTGATTGACGTTGGCAGGAATCGGCAACAGTTCATGCTCTAGCGCTCTACCTTTATCCGTAAGATAAATGCGAAATGAACGGCGACTATTTGGATCAGCTTGACGTTCTACCAATCCAAGCGCTTCTAGCTTGTCCAACGTCCTCGTCGTCGTCGAGTTTTCGACTTTAGATTTGGCGGCAATATCACGCTGAGTCACGCCTTCTTCTTCCCACAAACACATCAGGGTGGGCCATAAAGCGACAGTTAAACCATGCTTCTTTAGCTCATTATCAAAGGTCTTTGAAGCGTCGTTTGCGACAACATTGATTAACCAACCAAAACTACGCTGTCTATCAAATTCGATTTCCATTTCAGACTCACTCACACTCATGCTAACGCAACTATTCCCATAGTAACTGATGTCGCCAATCCTAACACTAACAATGCTCGCCATTGAGAAACAAAAATAACGGCTTGTGCTGAGCTTAGTGGTTTCTGCTTCCCTGTCACCATCGCCCAAGTGAGTGGCTTTGAACGAAACTTGTAAATCAAAATGGCACCAACATGAACAAAAACCAACGCAGGCAATATATAAGCAAGTTGTAGATGCACCATTTCCAACCAGTAAAAGACCGTATCGGTCAACAGCACGTCTGCATGCGGCAAGGCATCAAAAAATCCAGCCAATGCTAGCCCAGAGATACACTGCAAAAATAGCGCAAGAACCAAACTTATCACCATCCAGCCACCACTGGGGTTGTGCCCCGGCTGACTCTTCTCTCTTCCTCTTAGGTAGTTGAAAACATGTTTGGGTGAATGCAGAAACTGTTTGAAGCGACTGGTTTCACTCCCTACAAATCCCCATGCCATACGCCAAATGATCAACGTCATGATCGCCAAGCCCAATTGTACGTGGGGGCCATTACCTGAAAAGCCCGAAAACATTAACACCATAAATAACAGCGCTTGAGCCCAATGGTATAGACGCGTTGATAAATCCCAAACTTTTATTTTTCTGCTCTCAATAGGGTTAGCTCGAATTCATAAATCCAAATTTACACCACAACTATTGCACACGCAACAATTGCAGTGTAAATTAATCCTCATTGAATACCTACCCTGACCCAACATGAGAACAGCACCCATGAAACAACTGATTATCAGCCTTATCTGCTTTGTCCCATTACTCGTTAACGCACAAGACTACTCACATCAAATCGAAGCACGGCAGCAAGCATTCGCCGACATAGGATCGCTTTCAGACAAGGCAGATCAACTCATAGAAGGCGCTAACACAGATTGGGCGGCGTTGGAATCAACCAGTGCTGAACTCAAAGAACACAGCCAATCTTTATTTGCGCTGTTTCCTTCTGGAAGCCAAGTAGGAAGCAAAGCGCAAGAAAGCGTGTGGAGTAAGCCAGAAAAATTCAATCAGTTGTTAAGTGAAATGGACGAAGGGTTTCAAGCACTTTATCAATCTGCACAACAACAGAATGCGAATGGTGCTGAAAATGGCTTAGAAGCAGCACAAAGCACATGCAGAGGATGTCACCGTACTTATAGAGCGCGCTGGTAACGTTTCATCATTGATTCAGCATCTCAGACCCTTAGTGTGGTGTTGCTTAGGTGTTGAGCGAACGATGCAGACACCTTCCTTGATAGCACCTTTCACCCAATAGCCGTTGAGACCGACGCTTTAAAGGGGTTGTACCCAAAATCACCCATAGGGATCCTGTCTTCAATGTCTTTTGAGATAGCATTTTGGTATAAATCGCTCATAATCTTGCTACAAACACTCGAAGAAAAATTATCTATGACTGATTTTCAATATTATTTTCATGAACTCCCTTGTTTTAGATGTAAAAAAACCGCAGTAAGCACTGATCTTGGTTGGTTAACCGCTGCGATGAAAGATGATGTTGTCGCGCAAATGGCTGCGATTATCAAGCAAGGCAACGATGAATCAGATCTTTCGGTGAACGTGACTTGTACTAAAGACGAAGCGCGTGATTACTTATTACTGAATTTCTACGGTTACTCAGAAGAAGAACTCGCGAATCCAGTTAAAGTGGAAGATGAGCAAGAAGTGGCGGATGAAATCGCTGAGCTGCTGGCAGAAGGTGCCGATGTAGCCGTCTTTGAACATGAAATCACACTACAAAGTTGTTCTGATTGCGACATGGGTTAAGCGTCAAACCACGCGTAATCACCAAGCTTAAACATGTTCATCATGCATAACTTGATGGTCTAATTAAGGCGTTATCAAACTAGGATTGATAACGCCTTTTTGGTTCTACCGTGTTTAGTTTCGCGCCATTCGTGAGGGGAAATCATTGATTTCCCCTGTCACCAAAATCTTCGCAAGCATCGAGTTAACGGTTAGAACGAGCGCAAAAACCACAATCTGCGCAGTGATAGTTTGTAACAGACGGTAACGCGATTGAACGGTCAAAGCGTGTCGGGAAGCCTCTGTTGACAGCTAAGGTGGTGTATTTGCTTAGGTGCCAATGTCCGCGGGTGACACTGTCTCATTTTGTTTGCATGGTTTTGTGTGAGTATTCACTAGACTAATTCGTTATTGCGGAAATATACTGCGCGTCCTGTTATTACGTTAGGAATACTTTGTGGACCCCAACTCTAGTCGATTGTGTCAAACCTTACTGGCCTCTTGTCACCAAGGGAGGACGCAACAATGATTGAGACCCTTCTTACCCTTCTGTTCGGCATTCTATTTATCTTGGCTATTATCGCAGCAAACGGCTACTTCGTTGCCCAAGAGTTTGCGTACATGGCCGTGGACAGAGCAAAACTCGCAACTCTAGCTGCCACTGGCGATGAAGCCGCAAAACGCGCTCTCAAGGTGACCAAACGTACCAGTTTTATGCTTTCCGGTGCCCAACTTGGCATTACGGTAACTGGTCTGGTGCTGGGTTTCGCTGCAGAGCCACTTGTTGGCCAGTCACTGGGCGTATTGTTGCAAGGCTTTGGGTTATCGCTAGAGGCGGGTATCGCTCTAGGTACAGTTATCACTCTGGGTGTCGCTATGGTCGTTCAAATGATCATGGGCGAGCTGTACCCGAAAAACCTCGCTATCGCGAACGCAGAGCCAATGGCTCGCATGATGTCCCGCTCAACACTGATTTACATGTCTGTGTTTGGCTTTTTCATCAGCTTTTTCGACAAGTCAGCAAACCTTCTTCTTCGCGCGTTTCGCATTGAACCGGTTCACGACCTTGACGTGAGTGCGTCGGAAGAAGATTTGCACCACATCATCGCTAACTCGCGTGAAACAGGTGATATCCCTGTCGAACTGTCATTGATGATGGATCGTATACTGGATTTCCCAGAGCGAGACGTAGAACACGCGATGGTGCCCCGTTCGCAGGTGGATTGGGTTGAGCCGGAAACCACATTGACTGAGCTTGTATCACTGATGGCGCAAGCACATACCCGTTACCCAGTGGTTAACGATGATGACGCGCCTGTGGGTGTGGTTCATCTGCCTGACGTGCTGGCGCGTATTGATGCCGGTCACGCTGACGACACCGTAGAATCAGTGATGCGCCCTGCTACCGTGCTGCCAACCCTGATGAGCTTGCCCGACGCCCTCGACCAGTTGGAGAAATCAACCAACCACCTAGCGTGTATTATTGACGAATACGGTGGCTTTGCTGGCGTTTTGACAATTGAAGACCTTGCGATGGAAATCGTGGGTGAAATCACCGACGAGCACGACGCAGACGCGGCTGATGCGGTTGTTCCACAAAGCGACAACGTATGGCTGATGGAAGGTGACGTTCACATTGACGAAGTGGAACGTGCGATTGGCTACGACCTGCCGAAAGACGATGTAGAAACCATCGCCGGTATGTTGATTGCTGAGCGAGGTGCACTTCCGGCTGAAGGCGAAACAGTGATTATCGAACTGCCTGTCGACCCATCCGAATTTGCTTCCGGCGAGCTGTTTAAGCGCCATCTTGAGGTTGAAGTGTTGCGTATTGAGCGTCACGTTCCAACAGAGGTGCGCGTCAAGCTTGTAGAGAATCCAATTGAGGAGGGTGAAGAATGATGACTGATCCGTTGACTGTCACTCTGGTGACCACTGCCCTCATCATATTGAGTGGCTTCTTCGTTATCATCGAGTTTGCATTGATGGGAGCACGCCGCCACCGCCTAGAAGAAATGGCCGTTGAAAGTGCATCTGCACGTGCTGCGCTGCGCGGTATGAACGACCTCACGCTGATGTTGGCAGGTGCTCAACTCGGTATTACCTTCTGTACCTTTGCTTTGGGTGCAGTTACCAAGCCAGCGGTTGACCATTGGATTGGGCCAGTATTTGCCTCAATGGGCATGCCAGAATGGGCGGTAGATGGTGCATCATTCGGTTTTGCGCTGTTCGTCGTGACCTTCCTTCACCTCGTTGTTGGGGAAATGGCTCCTAAGTCCTGGTCGATTGCGCACCCAGAGAAATCAGCACTGGCGATTGGTCTCGTGGCACGCGCTTACGTGTGGCCGCTGCGTCCACTGCTGAACTGGATTAACCGCATTGCGAACCATCTGGTGAAAGCATCTGGCGTTGAGCCAGTAGAAAGCGCCGCTGTGGGTGGACAAGACATTGATACCATCCGTCAACTCGTAGAGCACTCCGGCAAAGTGGGTACACTGCAGCCGAGTATTCAGAAGCAGCTATCCGGCCTGATTGACCTGAGTTCAATCCCAGTTGAAACGCTGGTAACTGAAGGTCAGGTGATGGCTCATGTCGACAAGCGTGCTAGCGTTGCAGAAGTTCGCAAGGTGTCGATGGAGTCTGGACACATGCGTATTTTAGTATTCGGCAACCGTGGCCTGAAACCGCTTGTGGTTCACGTGCGTGATACCCTGCTGGAACCTGCTGACCGACCTGCACGTGAAGTTGCACGTAAAGCGCATGTGCTTGATGCCAACACACCGGTATACGAAGCGCTGGCGCGTATGCGAGCAGCGAGTGTGCAGATTGCTGTTGTGAGCAAAGGCGACAAGATGATTGGTGTCGTCACGCTGGCAGATATCCTGAAGCGCGTGCTGCCAACGTCAGCCGCGAGCTAATCGTTCAGCTACCTTGTCGTCGTCACGCCTACTCTTTGCTGGTGTGTATAAAAAAAAACGCCACCTTTTCGGTGGCGTTTTTGCTTCAAATCAATCCATCAAAGCTTTAGCAATAGCGGTCACCGAAGACGGCGCTGCGCTCTGGTGACCAGCCGTAAATTTCGTCAAGCTGGTCGTTGTGACCTTTAAAAGTCATCTCAACGGTGTAAAACAAACAACTGAAAGCATTCAAAGCTGCTTAGGTAAGATCCCGCCCTGTTCAACAAAATAGTCGCTAAGGTTGTTCGCCACCGAAACTAACGCACTTTTGTAAGAACTACCCGACCCTTTAACATCGACTTGATAAGGCAATTCGCCATCGCCACTGATCAGTAGTGTTGTTTGAATATGCTTGTCTGACACCCTGTCATTGCGAGCAACAAACTGAACTTTTCGGCATTCAGCGCGTTCAGAAACCGTTAAGTGCGAGTAATACAACGCATTCTTTATCACTGGCAGGAAATACTTATCTGCAACCTTGTCGTGGCTTTGCTCAACGGTAAAACATACCGCGTTAGCAAACTGGTTCTGCTTCTTCGCGAGGTTTGCAAATGCCGCGCTATAACGCGATGACGTCATGGAGTATGGCGAAATCATTGCTGCAATTGCTTGATTATCCTTGAGAGCAATGGCTTTGCTGCGACGGTAGTCACCCAGCGACCACTCTGAGAGTGAGGTGATACTCTCAATTTCTGTTATCTGACCTTCCAGTTTGGTTTCTTGAATAATCACCCATTCGGCAATAATCACGCCCCCTCGAACATAGTAAAGCTCGTCGACATAAGCCTGTTTTAACCAATGTACGATAGATAAGGGGACATGCTTATTTTCAACCTTGGTGACTGCTTGTGAATGCACCTTTCCTTTATTCCCTTCTGTCACCACGGTTTGTTCCGTATAGCTGGATACTTCACTGTACAGCGACAGTGAAAGGTTCTTCAGGGCTTGCTGTTGTGCACTTTCAAGATCTTCCCCAACACCAACGCCTGTCACCCACTTTGGGTCTACCTCAGTACTAGAAAACCAATCTGGTGCGGAATAAGCACAAATTGAAATAACCATTAAGCCAGCAAAAAGTGCGTTAGAAATAAGGCGCATAGAACTGCCTCTTTGCTTCTACTTTTTGAATGTAATTCCGAGTTTCTTCGAAGGGGAACTGATGGGCAAGTGAATGATAAACCCGCTGGGGTTTCATGCCATTGACATGACTTGCCAGTTTTTTCAACGAACCTGTTCCAGTGAAGTGCTTTGCTACTGAGCCAACGCCACCATTATATGATGAGATCGCAATGTACATTCGTGTTGTAGGATCCTGAATACCTTTGAGGTATCGGGCATCAAGAATATTTAAATACGCCGCCCCCACCTCGATGTTGTAGTTGGCATCAAACAGCTCACTCGGTTGCAAAAGTCTCTCCTGCCCCATGTGCAAGCGCGTGACATCTTTACCTGCTGTAGTAGGCACGATCTGCATTAGTCCATAAGCAGGAATATGAGATTGAGCAACGGGATTAAAGTGACTTTCTGTGTGCATAATTGCCATCATCAACACGGGGTCAACTTGCCACTTATTCGCCTGTTTCTCTATTTCAGGAACATACTCCAAACCACGTTGTGACAACGCATCTTTTGGAAATGCCATGGACACTTTAGTCACGGTTTGGCCATTCGGCTGTTCAAACTGAGTTTGGCGTTTTGTTGCGATCAGGCTTGCTGTGCTGGTGTTGGGAAGAACACGCTTGTGCTCATAAACTTTTTGTGAAGAAATTTGACTGAGCACAGGATCTTTAGCGACTGCTGAAGCGACTGTCGCGCTGGACAGTTCTCGTGTTTGTGCCCGAATGATACCATCGACTTCCGCCTGGTTCTTGGCACCCAGTATCTCAACAGTGTATTCACCCGATTCAAAGTCAACCGTACGACGCACCCGCTTATCGTTACTGTATACCACCCACTTATTCGCGGAGCTCATTACAGGATTTTCCCAAATATCAGCATATCGAGCCTGCGCTTTTTGAAAGCTATCTCGGTAAGCCTTCTTCGATTGTTCAAATTTGTCATCCTGAACCTGTCGCTGAGAGTCAAAATGACTGTTCATCAACGATTTTTTTGCTTCGAAAAGCGCGTTCATATTCGCTACATCGGCGTAGGAACAAGGAGCAGCCAAAGCTGCTCCCGCCGCCAATATAAGTAAAGTTTGCTTAATCATTGACTCACCCACTTTCACGTTCAATTCGCGCTTAGAACGGCACTAATTTCACCCGCTAGTTCTGCGTTATTATCCGTATCCAGTAGGTTTTCAACATTTTGCTCAAGCGACTTTTCCGGCATTGATACCAAGACATACATAAAGCCATCTGGGCCTTTCTGAACTCTCAATACATCAAGGCCTTTCAACATGACATTGGTTCGCATCATGGTTTCTTCTGATGTCGCGCCAGTGCCACCATTGCTGCCTTCCACTCCCAAAGTCGCCAGTTTCTTCTGCATAACCTGAACAACATCAGACTCTAGCTGTTTCCCGATTAGCTGCTGAGCATCAAGGATAGCTAAGTTACGCTGATGGCTTACACCACCAGCCGCGTTTTCACTCACACCGACAACAGTGTACAGAGAAGTGACATCCTTCACTTTTGCAGAGCATATCCAATCAGGTGCCACTGCTTGTGGTGCACCAAAATAGTGACAACCTGATTGCGCTAGCTCGTCTTTAGGCCCGGGCTTAGCGCTGCATGCTGACACCATGACACAGGCCGAAAGTACCAAAACAGATCTCATCATCCACATCACCTTAGAAGTCGTCATCGCTAATATCAGGAGCACTCATTAAGGTCTTGCTCGCCGTTGCTCCCTGCACTTTCTTTGCTGTTTTCAAGGGTGCAGAAGCAGCTATAGAATTTGATGGTTGTTGAGAAACCGAAGGCATCGCTACCTCAGATTTGGAGCGATTAAGCTTTTCCTGATTATTTGCGGCTTGGGCACTTTTCAGGTTGTTGTGGCGGTTGGCAACAGCTGCAGAATCAAAACTGGAGTACTCAATCGCGAGTGCTTCGCTAGCGCTACTTGCTGAAACGCCATATGCCACAACATACATTTCTTGTTGGGAAATGGGATGAACAATAGTGGAGGAAAACAGCTTGGACATACCATTGATGTTTCGGCCTTCAACCGCCTGACGAGTCGCCTCTGAGAAGCTGGTCGCCACGTCAGTGCTGTCTTTTTCGCCCAGCTCGGAAGAACGTGTTTGCATGGCAATAGCAGCCTGCTTTTGCGTCTCTATATCTGCAAATACCGCAACCGCCATTTCCTTTTGCGCCATTGTTTCGGCCAATTTACGATTCTTGCGAACTAACGAAGAAGAGCCCTCAACCGGCATTGCGTAAGCACCGATAAACCAACGCTCACCCGTCTTATCCACAAACTGACGTGGACCGACCATAGTGCTGGCTTCTTGTGCTTTAAGCCAAGCCTGAACCGACATACCATCTTTCGGTTTTAACGCTGTCGGTTCACCCGTCACCACCGCCTTCGCTGCAGCCTCAAGCTTAGGGCTCCAGACCAGAAGCGTCGCCACTTCATACACTTCTCGAACCGCATTCCATGATTCAGCTTGAACCAGAACACTCGCCCCAAGAATCGGCGCTTGAGCAAGGGTTTCAACCATACTGGTTGACTCCAGTTTCACTTCACCCGCTAACTTTTGGGCTTCTGATTCAATACGCTCCAGCTCTGAACTCGCCTCTTCATAACGTTGCTTCACTTTTTCATATTTTTGACGCTTACTCTCTTCAATTGCAGCAACATCGTAGGAATCATCAAGACGTTTGATCACGCCATCCCAAGTCGCCTCTGCCCTATCTTCCCAAGTCGTTCCGCTAAGCTTACTTGCCTCTGCTTGGTCAAGCTCGGCCAGGATTTTGACCAGCTGCTTTTTCTGTGCAATGAGCTTTTTCTCTGCTTTTATGTGTCTCCCATTGAGTTCAGCGTGCACATCCGTGCCTGGTGCTACCAACATGTCTACAGCTGACATTGTTGTTCGCATGTATTCAACCATCTGAGCCTTTGCTGACATCGTTGCCAACGTAGCAAACTGCGAGCGCTTGATAATAAAGCTGTCATCATATGATGGGTCTTCGGAGTCAAACTGTTCTTGGCTCAATACAAAGAGTCGTTTTTTGTTCGCATCCCATCCTTCTGGCCAGCCTTGAGCTTCCATGTAATCACGGATCTGTTGCTCAGCAGGCACGTATTCCACAGTCGCTTTTTGTTGATAGGGCTCGCTGGCAACCTGCTGCTGGGCCGCTAATGCTTCAGATGCAGTGGGTTGTGGAACAAAGTCTTGTGCAGGAGCCATCCCGGAAAAACTAACAGCAACAGCGAACGCCATTGGAGCCAACATGTTGTTCATTATGATTATCCTTTTATTTGATTTTGTTCCCAGTGACTCAAAGGCCATTCATTGGCGACTTGTTTGAGTAACTTGAGTAATTGGTTTGCCTGATCAGGATGAGCCACTTCCAGCGCGCTATAGAGATATACCCAAGCGTTAAGAGAGCCGCCGCTGGCTAGAAAGTACTGCCTAGCAGTCCAAAGTGCGTCATCTTGACCGATTGTTCGCATAAGGTTGCTTAAGGTTTTCCACGCGTTTGCATTACGTGGATCAGCGTTGAGTGATAGCGTGAGATAGCGTTTTATCTGAACGGGTGATTGCCCCCGTTCGAACAGATTTTCCGCTTTAATTAGCCAGTACTCTGAAGCTTGCGGGTTAGCTTTATCACTTGAAGCAAGTGTTCTCCCACCTAATAATTTCGCCGTGCTGAGCACACCATTTATGTCGTACTGATCCATCCCTACCACTGCATCAGCTAAATCATTGTTAGATGCCGTAACCTCGCCTTGAATCAGCACACGATAAAGCCCACTCACTTCGGGAAGAGAGGGTGAATTTAATTGTTGGGCCAGTTTGTCGTAATCCTTATCGGCAACTAGCTCAGCAATTGCTTCACCCACAAGTGGAGCCACGTCTTTATTTGATATGGTGATATGCTGACTGTTGAAAGCTTCAATACTGCTAGCTCGTACCTGACGACGAACACAATTATCGAGGTTACTATCAGAGAGAAGTTGATAGTGCACTCGTGATTGTTTCAATCGCTGAGCTTTTTGACGGTATTGAATCTCCTCAAATATCGGTAGTGATTCCCATTCACTGGGTTCTATCGACAACACCCGTTTTTCTACTTCCTGAGCAAGCAGCTGATAAAAGTGCGCCTGTGCCTTTTTTGATTCAAGCGAACCCGCTGAGCGCTTTTCTTCTATACACTCCGCTTCAGTGATAAAGAAAACATGATCGATCGATTCGTAGACACCAATAGGGTTATCAATCAATTCGCTACGATAGTGTTCTAGCAGGTCACTCCCCCAAACAGAGGATGACGCTATCAAACTCAACAACGTACCTAGATAGTTAATTGTTTTTGTTATTTGCATAGCACCGCCTTACAAAATTTCAAAGACTGCATCACGCTCATTCAGCGCTTTTAGGTGTGGACGCCTTCCCTTTCCTTCTACTTTGAAGGTTTGATAAATTTCATCTAACCCTTGATCAAAAGCCTGCGATAGTGAGCCAGAGAAGCGGTAGTTGAGGGTCATTGTTTTACCCGACTTATCCCATGCCCAGTTTTCTACTGAGCCTTCGGTCGAATTTTCAAGGACATGTCGGAAGATAGCCGTATCGTTACGATTCGCGTTATGAAGAATAATGGGGTACACCTCACCTTGTTCAGCATGCGCTGCAAGAGATTGAATCACCTCGAGCCCCATTTTCTTTCCCATCTGCTTGTAAGCTTGATGTTCTGAAACCTGCTTTGCCCGGCTCTCTGGTGTCACGTATATGCGGGTTTTCATCGGCTCATTCACGACGGAAAGAACAATATTCCCGGTGTGATCATCGATGAGGTCGATAGACAGAGCTGTTTCTATTCCTTTCGCGCCTTTGTGATCTTCCACGGAGCGCTGGTGTTGTTGCAGACGAAAAGTATGCGTAGCAGCACTTGCGTCCTCAGTAATGCTGAAGCCAAGCCCTTGCAACTCATCAATTAACCACTGCGATTTTTGCCTGTTATCCGACTGAATTGAAAAACGAGCATTGCCTAATACATCTAGATAGAAGCTGGCGTCATGAAGCAACTTACCTTGGTTAACGTTTGCCACCAGCACAACGTAGTACTGGCCTCTCTCGATATCTTCATCCAAAACTTCATAGCTACTCACATAGCCTTGTGTTTTCGTTGATATCGCCATAGAGACAGCATCGTTAAATTGTCCCGACTTGCCACTTAACATGACTCCCTGAGCCTGCTGTACCGCATTGCGGATGGCATC
Source organism: Enterovibrio makurazakiensis (assembly GCF_050336585.1). Taxonomy (NCBI): domain Bacteria; kingdom Pseudomonadati; phylum Pseudomonadota; class Gammaproteobacteria; order Vibrionales; family Vibrionaceae; genus Enterovibrio; species Enterovibrio makurazakiensis. The sequence goes on along the minus strand of NZ_JAKJSE010000011.1, from coordinate 95,067 downwards.
TAACAAGGCTTCTTCGCGCGCTTTTGCCTCTCCACTCTTCATTGAAGCAAGTCCTTTCGCTTCAACGGATTTTTCATGAGAGGAAAACGCCGCAACGGTTTCCACCACTGTCGCAGAAACAGCCCCGCCACTTCTTGAAGGTGCTGATTTAAGGCGCCCCACTTTGACAATGTCAGCTTCTGTTATAGCCAGAGCGACAAAGTGTTCATCCTTAAATTTTCCACTGTGAAGCATTTTGACTGCAGATAGACTCCCACTGAAGGATGTATTCACCACATCGATAAACCTTTCTTCAGAGAACTCGTGCTGTTTCGCGCCATCACTCAAGGTGGTATAACTCATTGATACATGTGTTGAGCCCGAAGCAGTGACCCCGTTGATCATCTCATTTAGCTGGCGCAGAGCATCAATTCGTGCTTCCTCTATACCCTTTGCTTTTGAAGAGCGATTAGATGTCCCCATTGCCACCACATAGTAGCCATCCATTTCGCTCACACCGCTGCGTGTTCCTCCTTGCCCGAGCATAGAAAACACATCATCCATGGGATCAGAAGCAAAACAGGGCACCACGAATAACGCGCTCATCATTAGAATGAGATATTGGAAAAATGCTGCAGTCTTGCTCATCGCTACAGTCTCCACTCCTCAGGAGTGCCTACTGATACTGCGTAAATTTTATTGCGTTTCAGGTACTGTTTCCCCATCGCCTCAATTTGCGCCTTAATCTCTTTGGCATCTTGGTCAGACTCTTTCCATTTCAGTACTTCGAACATACTGTTGTCCTGACCAGCTGGCGTGATAAAACCTGAAGCTAATGGGATGGCGATACCGAAGTCGTCCTGATAAATAACTGCAGGAATCTTTACCCCTTGTTTAGGTACACCTTGCTCAGAACCTGCTGCGATAGCGAATCTGTTACTTCGATAGTGAACAGCCTTACCACCGACTGGGAATTGGTTCATCACATCTGCCACCAGTACTTGGAGGCTCTTCTGAGCGGCTTCTTGATAAGCTTGGTTAACGACGGCTTTGTCTTCGAAATTAAAGCCCGCCAGATATTTGCCACTTGACGGACTCTTGGCATACTTTTTCGGCGAGAGGTTCTGACGGATTGGAGGGAATGCGTGTTTCACCTGCTTTGTTGTACCGTCAATCAGCTGCGCTGAAACGGTGCTTCGAAATGTCAGTTGATAATAAGTGCCATTGCTATCGGTGACTTTCTTTTCAGAAGTACCCAATTGAACATTCGCTTCCAGAATGTAATCAGGATTGAGCGCCTGACCTAGCTCGATCGCACCTTCAGATACTGAATTTTCTGCCTGGAATGCAACTTCATAATCACAAGAAGTACAAGTTCGAGAGAGAACACTGAATCGCTCAGTGCGTGACAACTCACCACCTAACATGCGAGCCGGCATGCCCATGTCAATTCGATGGTTTACTGAATCTTTTGCCATCGCAATGTCTACGATATAAGGTGCAATCGATAATTTAACGAACTCTTTAACATTGAAATTGGCGGGAACTTTAATGTTTTCTTCTTCTAACAATGCTAGTTCGTTTACCACTGACACCTTGGAATTCGTTGTGATATCAGCCTCTTTATCGGCTCTCAACTCCGGCGCTGTCGACTGACAGCCAGATAAAATTAAAACCATTACCAGAACTGAAATAGATAATTTTTTACTACTCATTGCACATTCGCTCTTCAAAAAAAAAGCCTGACGAGTCAGGCTTTAAAACTGGTTAACGCAGATTACTTGATTAAATTTGCTGCTTTGTTTGCTTCGTATTCGTCGTTTAGTGCAACGATTGTTTTATTCATCACTGAGATTTGGTCAGCCATTTGTGAAACAACATCTTTTTCACGACCCAAGTCCATAAGGCCCAAACCACTGTCAGCAATAAGAGAGCCGGTATCAATTTTGGCGATCAATACAGATTGAGCGGCTGCTTTCAGCGCCACTTTAGCGATGCGGCTGTAGATAGAAACCATATGTTCGTCGTTGATGAAGTCTTGGTATTGCTGGTACTCATCAGCATTGCTTGCTTTAAGGTCAGCAATGTAAGCCTGACGCTCTTCTTCCGTTTCCAGCATCACTACTGCTGATGAATGTGCAGCGCCAATACCGTTCGAGTTTTCAACATGTGCAGCGTAGTCTTGATAAACTGGGTAAGACTCTTTAAAAAGTTCATTTGTGGTTGAAGCAATGTGAGACAGTTGACTAATCTGAGAAAGCTGTACTTCCTGACTAGCCACTTCGGAATATTCTGCTGATAGCGCAGCTGGAGTGACCACCTCATCGTTACTCATCGAAGAACAACCAGAAAGTACAGCAGAGCTCATTAGTAGCGCGATTAGGCTTTTCTTAAATTTCATGACTTTTCTCTTCTCTTGAATTTGAGCCAAATCCAGGCTCCAAAAGTCGTTCCTTGACTCTCAATTAATGAATACACCGTAAACAATAAGTCGCAATTTACTCACTACTGAATATATTGTCAACAATAAATGTTTACAGCATATTCTTTAAATCAGCAGTTGCCTTTGTTTGCCCATGTATCGACAAGGGATCTTTGTTTACAATGTATCAATAAGAGTTTGGACGCAGAAAAATATGGCACGAATAACCGTTCAGGAAAGAGAGAGAAAGAAGGCAGAGCTAGACGATATTGTGCTGTCAATTTTCTGGAATGAAGGCATTGAGGCACTAACATACTCTAGGGTGGCTGAGCTATACAACACATCAAGAGGGGCAGTTCAACGCTATTACCCAAGCCAAAACGACCTGTACGCCTCGATGAGAGGGAAAGTCATGCCATTGATGATGGCCAAATTAGACTGGTCAAATGCCGATGCATTCTATAGTTCTTGGGTCAATTCACTCAGTGACAAAGATGACATTCGCTTCCAGAGAGTGATTGAGTTGCTATTTCACCACACCCTCAAAAGCCCAAGTTCACAGAGCGCCATCGCAGCGGTCGAGAAGCTAACGGAGCAAGTTGAGATGAGATTTGGTGATGACTCCATGATTAAGCGTTTGCTCGGGGAAAGCTTTTTGCATTTACTCAAATCGTAAAATATCCAATAACAACGCCCAACCAAAAACGCCACCTTTCGGTGGCGTTTCAGATTGCCCTCGTTTTGTTTTGTGCTGCTTTAAGCCATTAACGTTCTTTCTCGTAAGGTCGACCAATCGCTTTTGGTGCAACCGCTTTGCCAATGAATCCCGCTAGCAACACCACGGTTAACACATATGGCAATGCTGAGAAGACTTGGGTTGGCAACACACCAACAAACGGAATGTCTACACCCTGCATTCGCGTTTCCAGCGCGGACAAAAAGCCAAACAATAAACACGCAAACAATGCGTTGCGTGGTTGCCATTTGCCAAAAATAACCGCTGCCAGCGCAATGTAGCCCTGGCCTGCCGTCATCTCTTTACCAAACGCCGCGTTTTGCGCTGTCGACAAATACGCACCCGCTAAACCACACAATAAACCTGCAATAAGCACAGCGCGATAGCGAAGCCAAACCACCGAGATACCTGCAGTATCAATCGCATTAGGCTCTTCTCCTACGGCACGTAGGCGCAAACCAAAGCGGGTTCTAAACAATACCCACCACGTCACGATAACGGCGACAAACGCCAAGTACACCAACACATTGTGCCCTGAGACCACATCACGGTAAAAAGGCCCTAGCACAGGAACGGCATCACCCAACCATTCTGCACCCGGTAATTCATTAGGTAAGAAACGTTGTTCACTGCTTAAAGAGGGCGTTTGCCCACCGCGCTCAAACCACGCATGACCAAGGGTTATTGTCATCCCTGAGGCAAAGAAGTTGACTGCAAGACCAGAAATGATCTGATCGCCTTTTTGCGTAATAGAGGCATAGCCATGGATAAGTGCGAGCAACATTGAACCTAAAACTGCTGCTGTTAAGCCTAGCCAAGGGTTGCCTGTCACATACGAAACCGCGGCAGCAACAAACGCTGAAAACAGCATTTTTCCTTCTAGGCCAATGTCCACAACCCCTGCGCGTTCAGAAAAGATACCCGCCATTGCAGCAAAGATAAGTGGCACAGCTAGGCGTAAGGTGGAATCCGCAGACGAAAGTATCCAATTAAACATTTCCATTGGCGGTCTCCTCTTTGTTGGATGCTCGACGCATAAAGAAGCCTTCAACCGGTTTTCTTATCAACCTATCCAATGCCCCAGTGAAGAAAATCACTAGCCCTTGAATCACCATGATCAATTCTGGGTTCAAACTTGGCATTTCAAACTGCAACTCTGTTCCGCCTTGGTATAGCGCACCGAACAATAAAGCGGCGACGATAATACCCGCGGGGTGATTACGCCCCATCAAAGCCACAGCAATTCCAATAAAACCAAAACCACCCGTGAAGTTCAAAATCAGTCGATTTTGTGCGCCAAAAACCTCATTGACTGCCATCAATCCCGCTAAAGCGCCGGAAATAGTCATGGCAATAATGATAATTTTCTTGGCGTCGATCCCCGCATACTCCGCGGCTTGTGCATTCTGCCCAACGACACGAATCGCATAGCCAAGGCGTGTTCTAAACAGCAACAACCAAACCAAATAGGCAACCACGAGAGCTAAGAGGATAGAAGGGTTAAGCAGAGAAAATGGCAGTTCGTATCCCCAACTTGCTGCCAGTTCATACAGTTTGGGGAACACGGCTTCAGGGTTGAAGTAACGAGAGTCCGTCGAGTTGCCACCGTATTTCGCGATATGCTCCACCAGCGCGTAGCCCATTACCGAGAAGGCGATGAAGTTAAACATGATAGTGGTCACCACAATGTGCGACCCACGTTTTGCTTGAAGGTAACCCGGAATGGCCCCCCAGAGTGCCCCAAAGGCCGCCGCGACAATAATCGCTAACGGTGCCATCAACCATACTGACAACACATCATCCAGTAACAACATCAATATGCCGATACCTAAACCCGCGATATAGGCTTGACCTTCACCGCCGATGTTAAACAAGCCGGCGTGGAACGCGATGGCAACCGCCAACCCCGTAAACACAAAGTTGGTGGCGTAATACAAGGTGTTGCTCAAGCCGCCATATTCTAGGTTCGTCGCCCCTTGGATCATCACACTAAACGCCGCCGTTGGGCTTTCGCCCACCAGCAAGACCACAAGGCTTGAAATAACAAGCGCAACAGCCAGCTGCAGTGCCGGCACTAAAAATACTTTTACCCACGTTGGGGCACTGTGCTGAGAAGTACTCATACTGCACCCTCCTCTTGCGCGGCATTGGCCATCAAAATACCGAGTTGACGTTCGTTCGTGTCTTTTGCGACCACGTCACCGGTAATTTCGCCGTCTGCCAATACAATAATTCGATCAGACAATGACATGATTTCTTCAAGTTCTGTCGACACCAGCAATATCGCCGCACCCGCATCGCGAGCCGTGATCAAATTGCGGTGAATAAACTCAATCGCACCAATATCAACACCGCGTGTAGGCTGCCCCACTAGGAGCACATCAGGCTCTCGAAGCATTTCACGCGCGATGATCAACTTCTGCTGATTACCCCCAGAGAAATTGGCGGACTTAAGATGAGGATCCGCGGGGCGAACATCATATTTTTCCATCATGTTCCGCGTCGCCGCTTCAATCGCAGCCGGGTTCAATAAGCCTTTGCCATAAGCAATGTCATTCTGAAAACCCAAAATGGCGCTTTCAGAGGCAGGCATTGCTTTCACTAATCCTTGGCGAATACGGTCTTCCGGTATATGACCCACACTGAGTTGACGCATGATCCCAGCATTTCGCTTCTTCGAAGGGCCAAAGTGCGTTTCGCCCTTGCGCGTTTTTAGCGTCATTTCGCCTTCTTGTGGCGTTGTAACGCCAGACAAAACCGCCAGCAGCTCAGACTGTCCATTTCCAGACACGCCCGCCACACCCAGAATTTCACCTGCGCGTAAACGAAAGTTAAGGTTTTTTAAGCGTTTGACTCCGCGGCTGTCTTTCCAAGATACGTTTTCCACACGAAGCCTTTCTTCGCCCGGTGTCGCGTCGCCTTTATCAACACGGAGTAATACCTTGCGGCCCACCATGAGTTCAGCCAGTTCATCGACACTGGTGTCCGCCGTATTACGGTGCGCGACCATAGCACCTTGACGCATCACCGACACCGAGTCTGTGATTGCCATGATTTCTTTAAGCTTGTGTGTAATCAAAATGATGGTGACACCCTGCGATTTAAGGGTGTTGAGGATGTCAAAAAACTGTTCAATTTCTTGCGGAGTCAGTACGCCAGTAGGTTCGTCCAAAATAAGAATGCGAGCGCCGCGATACAACGCTTTTAGAATTTCTACCCGCTGCTGAATACCAACTGCTAGCTCGCCTACGATGGCGTCAGGGCTAACGGACAAACCATAGTCGCTTTCAATTTTTTCTAATGCTTGACGCACATTGCTCGAAGCAACGTTCAATAAACTGTGCCCTTCAGCGCCGAGCATCACATTTTCTAGCACTGAAAAGGTTTCAACCAACATAAAGTGTTGATGCACCATACCAATGCCATGAGAGATCGCGTCTTGAGAGTCTTTGATTTTCACGAGGGAGCCATCAACTTCGATAGTCCCAGAATCGGCTTGATAGAAGCCGTAAAGGATAGACATCAGGGTCGACTTACCCGCCCCGTTTTCACCAACGATGCCGTGAATAGTGCCAGGCATCACTCTAAGGTCGATGTCTTTGTTTGCGTGTACTGCACCAAAACGTTTATTGATGTCACGCAGTTCTATTGCGGGGTTTGCCATGCCAGCTCCTTGGCAAGTAATACCAATCAGAACAAGTATTCCGTCATGTTTGCTGGTTAAAAGCGTCAAAGCCTGCGTCAGAGATTTTATCTGTAGAATAACGACTTACCGCAGTCTCTCCCTTGCTTTTAACGATTGTTCCTGTGCAAATATATGACCGCTTACTGAACCCCAATTGATATAAGAAGGTACAACGAAGGCGAACAAAACAAAACGCCCTCTGATGGCCGATTGCTCGATCAGAGGGCGATGAGGTCGCTACTTAGTATTCGCAAGAATCAGAGCTGAAGTAATCGTGAACGACGATTTTTCCAGCAATGATGTCGTCACGGATCTGTTTCACGCGCGTTTCCATTTCAGGCGTCACGAGATCTTTGTTGTACTCATCCAGCGCCCAATCCACACCACCTTCCTTCAAGCCAAGTGCTTGTAGACCAGGAGTGAACTCGCCATTTTTAGCGTCATTGAATGCATCTTGAACGGCAACATCAACACGCTTGACCATAGAGGTCAGCATCACGCCAGGGTGGAGGTAGTTTTGGTTTGAATCCACACCCACCGCGAACTTGCCTTCATCAACAGCGGCTTGATATACACCCACACCGGTACCACCGGCTGCTGCATAAACCACATCAACGCCTTTATCGAACTGCGATTTTGCAAGCTCTGCACCCTTCGTTGGGTTGTTCCATGCAGCTGGGGTTGAACCGGTCATGTTCTGAATCACGTCAGCATCTGCTGCTTGAAATTTCGCGCCTTGCTCATAGCCACACGCAAATTTACGGATCAGAGGAATGTCCATTCCGCCAACAAAGCCGACTTTGTCGTTCTCACTCTTCATGACTGCCAATGCACCAACAAGGAACGAACCTTCGTGCTCTTTAAACACAACAGAACGTACGTTTGGCAGATCGACCACCGCATCGATAATAACAAACTGAGTTTTAGGGAATTGCTTCGCCACTTTTTCTACGATGGGAGCTTGTTGAAAGCCCACAGCAACGATTGGACTGAAACCACGTTGCGCCATACGCAGCATAGCCTGCTCACGTTGCGCTTCATTGGTGATTTCAAACTCACCGTAGCTGATACCCGTGTCTTCTTTAAACGCTTCTGCGCCCGTGTAGGCTGCTTGGTTGAATGATTTATCGAACTTACCACCCATATCAAAAATCACAGAAGGTTTAAACGCGTCGGCTGACGCCGATGCTGACATCAGACCAAGGGTAATTGCTGCTGCCAGTGAGGTGATCGTTTTCATCCTTGCTACTCCATTCATTGAAGAAATCCATAGTTTCGATTCAACGTTAACATTTAACTCACAACACACGGAACCTTAACCACTATCAAAACGATGAAATCTTGAACACTTTCACACCCCACACTCGTTTTTGGGACTTCAAATAGGTATTAGGAGGACAACCCACGTTAAATGAGGCCGATATCAGCCCAAACTAATCGATGATCTGAGGAGGATGAAGCACGAACCTTTCTAGCATTACTCGTGAGAAGCGAAAACGTCGGATCGCTCGGGGCAGGCCAAAACACGCCACCTTCGCAGAGGCGTAAATTGCTTGAAGGCAAAACATAATCTAGACGCAGACCTCGCTGATGTGTTGCGCAGTCTTTATGGTGAATATATCGCCCACGAATAAAGTGCTGGGCGCCATGGCTACTTGGCGTAGGCATGGATTGCACGTTCTTATCCGCAAGCAATTGAGTAATTACGCTTTTGTCGCCATCTCCGTTATACGGGTCGGCATTCAGATCTCCCATCACCACGAATGATGAATTCGGGGCTATACCTCCCACCACACCGTTGTCGTCCACCAAATACGATTCATTGTTCAAGATATCGTGTAATAGACGAATTTCATCGGCATTGCGTCTTAGATTTCTCTTTTCTGGCCCGTCAAATACCGGGGGAGTCGGATGGCATGCCACAACGTGAATGGTTTGTTCCCCAACACTGACAGGAATTACCACATGATTTTTCGACGATAGGCGCTGTTTGGCCAGCACCTCATGGTCAAAATAATCCTGCGGCATGCGGTGCTCAGGCATATCTTGCCAAAGGAAACGCTGCCAACTTCGAACATTATTGATGTCTAAGGGAAATTTACTAAGTAACACAAAGCCATACTGCCCGTGATGTTTACCAAAGCCTTGCGCACGCTCAGGCGTGTCTGAGATGTCTTCGCCGTCAAACAGTGCTAATCCGGTATTGGTCGGAGGAAGATACTGGAAAGGATAGGAAATCGGGGGTTGCCCATGTTGCGACACATTAAGATAGTGCGACTGGAAATGAGCCAACATGCCGTCATCCCCGCCCTCACCTAAATGGTCGAATTCGCAGAGCAGTAATACGTCAGGTTGGCAGTGCTGAATAATAGCGGCAATTCGACTGAAACGCGGATGATGGGCTTCTCTCAGCAAACGAAACACATAATCGGGCTTGTCAGCTGACATCGCTACATTAAATGTCGCAAACCGAAGCAGAGGTTGAGGCGTTACCATGTCGTCAGAATCCAGATTTTCGTCAATGCAGATATTGAGACGGAGGGTAACGCACTCTCAATACTATCGAACAGTATTAAGTGATTTTAAGTGTTTCTCATTTTAATAAGCCATTACGACAAGACACATCGAAATGGCCCAAGAAAACACCTACGAACAGCTCTGGTGACTGTGTTGCCCCTCCAGCACCATCGTCAGTGCTCGCCGAATCTGTTTAGCATCTGCTTCTGCTCTATGAGGTGCTGGACCTAGTGATTCCAGCGCACTCAAAAAATCTTTTCTGTCGACACCATCATGACGGTGAAGCCAATGGCCGACTTCCGTTAACGTGAACGTTGGTCGCATGTGCGCGGCTTTGTAGAGCCTACCCAGCCAAAACAAATCCCATTGGCTATCGCACAGCACGTCATCGAAATAGCACAGGGTGTTATTTAAATGCGCACAGACATCAAAAACCGACAAACCATTAATTTTTAAACAGTCACGGCTAATGCCATGAATTTCAAACTCTGCGTAATCATCCCAATACTGCCATGCTTCGGGCGAAGAGTCTGGGTTGATAAGTAGGCTAACACTTGCCCCATCGGGCAAGCTAAAACCAACTTCTATCGGGTATGAGGCATCGGTTAAACCTGACGCTTCAAAATCCAAGGTAACCCACATATTATCGCTCCATGATAATTTAGTGTCGTCGATTGATATTTGAGAATGCTATTTAGGTCTGTCAACGCAAGGGACATCCATCATTTGCCCTAAGCAATAAGATCAACCCAGACCAAATACACTCTCCCCTAGAATTTAGCTGTAATATGCAACGACAACGCTAACTGTAGTTTGTCTACGTCGCTGTGCACGTAAAAATGCTGACCTCGTCACAATTATTTTGGTCTTTATCACTTTTTGGAAAGTAGGCGTTAAATAAGATGCAACACTCCCTATCTACCCCAGTTATCGGTTTCGCCGGATTTAGCGGTTCAGGAAAAACCACACTATTAGAGTGTGTTATCCCACATTTAAAAGCCGCGGGGTTACGCGTTGGCCTGTTAAAACACAGCCATCATGAAATTGAGCCAGACTCCCCGCGAAAAGACAGCTATCGGCTTCGTTATGCTGGCAGCGATCAATTACTTCTCGCCACCTCAAAACGTCACATGCTTTTTTTCGAATATCACGACACTCCCGAGCGAGAGCCTTCTTTACATGAGTGCTTGATTCAATTAGATCATTCTCGGCTTGATATCATTCTGGTTGAGGGCTTTCGTGATGAAGTGCTAACGAAAATTGAGGTGTACAGACCCTCTTATGGCAAACCCAAACTGCATGCTGAGGATGCCAATATTGTCGCCGTCGCCAGTGATGAACCTTTAGATTCGCTGGCACCGCGTGAGATACATTCACTGAATCTTAACAATGCCGAAGAAATTGCCTTGTTTGTCAGACACTGGTTAGCCAATGCCTCTGATGAGGAAAAATACCTTCCCTATTTCAACGATAAAACGGCGCGCACCGCTCACACAATCGAGTAGATAACCCAGTGAAAAGCGCCTCAATCACCGCGAAATATCGATCCATATCCAGTATTTAACGATCAATGTCTGGAAATAGGGATTATCGTGTCGCTCAAATCCAACAAAGTCACCAAAATGACTCATCATCCCAACAATGGAAAGCAGTATCACATGAAGTCAACCAATCGTACCGTCAGCAAAGTCAAACAAATTGCGCTAGTTGCACATGATCACTGCAAAACGGATCTTTTGCGCTGGGTGAAAGAAAACAAAGATGCTCTTTCTCAACATCAACTCTTCGCTACTGGCACGACTGGAATGATTTTGAGTCGTGAAACAGGCCTTAATATCACATCATTGATGAGTGGCCCAATGGGCGGTGACCAGCAGTTAGGAGCAATGATCTGTGAAAAGAGAATTGATGTGCTGGTTTTCTTCTGGGATCCCCTCAGCGCTGTTCCGCATGACCCTGACGTAAAAGCGCTATTGCGCATTGCGGCAGTATGGAACATTCCCGTCGCGATTAACCGTGCCACCGCTCGCTACCTCATCACTTCTCCACTGATGGACAATGAAGTGCAAGTTGAAATTCCCGACTACAGCTCTTACTTAGAAGAACGCCTTTAACTATGATTATCCAGCCTCAAATTAAAGGGGTCATTGCGCGCAACTGCCACCCCATTGGATGCAAAGCCGCCATTGACGCGCAAATTCATCACGCGCAACAACAGCGACCAACACCAGGCCTGCCTAAGAATGTACTGGTGCTTGGCGCGTCATCTGGATTTGGGCTGGCATCTCGCATTGCTCTGACCTTTGGCCCTGCCAATGCCTCTACGATTGGCGTGTCATTCGAACGCGGCATGTCAGAAAAAGGGATAGGCAGCGCGGGATGGTATAACAACATTTATGTAAGAGACGCAGCCAAACAAGCCGGTAGAATGACCTCTAACATTGTCGGCGATGCCTTCTCAGAGCAAACGCGTCAAACCGTGGCCGATACAATTCGCACACAATGCGGCGGAAAAATTGATTTGGTGGTGTATTCCCTCGCTACGGGTATACGCCCAACCCCAGAAACTGGTGAGTTTTGGCGATCTTCCATCAAACCCGTTGGCGAAGCGGTAGACGGCTATTCCATTAATTTTGAGAATAACAGCCTAAGCCATCTCACCCTCCCGCCTGCCAGCGAGCAAGAAATTGAAGATACCGTCAAAGTGATGGGCGGTGAAGATTGGCTAAGTTGGATGCAATTTCTTCAACACAACGATTTGCTGTCTGAGGGTTGTCGTACTGTCGCTTATTCTTACATTGGCCCAGCTCACACTCATGCCATTTACCACAAAGGCACACTGGGCCTTGCGAAAACTCATTTACATCAAACCCGTCACGATATTGATGCGCTGCTGTCAGACATACACGGCAAAGCCGACATAGCCGTTTGCAAAGCGCTTGTTACCAAAGCAAGCGTGTTTATTCCCGGCTTAACGCCTTACTTGCTCGCGCTTTACCGCGTGATGAAAGCCAAAGGCTTGCAAGAGGGATGCATTGAACAGATGGATCGCTTGTTTTATCAAAAATGGAACGACGATGAGGATAGAGACGATGAAGGCCTGATCCGCATAGATGATTGGGAACTTCAACAAGATGTGCAAGACGAAGTGAACGCGATTTTGGCGGAGATGACGCCAGATAACTTTGACCAAGTCGCTGACTATACTGGTGTGCTCACGGATTTCTTACAGCTCAACGGATTTGGTTTTCCAGAGGTTGATTACCAAGCCCCTGTGAGTATCGAACAGTTAAAAGCGCTGACACCATAACCGCCGTCTTTACTTGCATCTAAAAAATATCAAAAAGCCGCTAAGTTCATTCGCGGCTTTTTTCATTCGTTGGTAACAGCACGATCGCTAAGCTTCCGCTTTCGGGTATTCCAGTGCTTCTCGAATACGGTCTTCATGCTTGGCAACCCAATCACGATTTACTGCGCCCCAATCATGAATTTGATAACCGCCGTTTTTATTTGCGCCAACAAATTGCACATCAATATCGAGCTCTTCCAACGCATCAATCGTGTCTTGCGCGGTGCGTCTTGGCATTCCCGTTTTTTTGATAATGGCAGGCACAGTGTTCACACCTTGATCAATGAGAAAGGCCACCAATAAACGGCGATAAAAGCTGGTTTTGGTTTTGCTTGGTTTACTCAAAAGACACTCTCCTAAACAATTACCTCGAGTGTAAACCCTCACCCGCATGCATAAACTGATTTCATCTGGTTAAGCCCAATACTGTGTTGTATTTCACGCTACGCCACTCAAATACATTGTTCGAAGCAATATCACACTGCCCATAGTTCTCTTGTGGAATGCCCAACTTCACTGGCCTTGTTCTCAATATTGACACGCGCTTAACCCGTCAAAAATCACGGATGCGTGCCAGACTACTGATTCGATTTCTTCTAAGGAGAACCACCATGGCGCAACAAAAAACCAAAGTGTCCACGCATGAAACCATGGAACATGCCTATGGTGACGACGTAGAGCACAAGCACAATAAAGACCACTTGGAATACCGTGACCACGAGCCTAGCCACGGTCACCACCTGCACGGTGGCGTCGACACTCATAAGGGCACACACCATCATCACCGCACCACACACCACCACCATCATTACTATGGCCCTGTCACCATTGTGATGGGACCGGAAGACGACGAAGATTAACCGCGATACGTTGTTTGAACACTGTGGTAGATCGAACCACCTTGATGCACTGAACACGCATTAAGGTGGCTCGGGTAAAATAATCTATTTTGATACACGTCACCTTGCCCCCTTCCACTACCCTTTGCTGCAACTACCCAAAAGGCGAGAAAGCAATAATGGCTGGCGAAGGCTCTAACGTTATTCTTCACTTCATTGATGTGCTCTTCAACATGGTGTGGCAAATCTATTGGCCACTGGCATTTGGTTTAATTCTCTCCTCTTTCATTCGCAATTGGCTTCCCGTCGAAACCGTTGCCAAGCATCTGGGCCAAACTAATTTTAAAAGCCTGACCTTCACCACGCTTCTCGGCGTTGTCTCATCATCTTGTTCTTACGCTGCGGCTTCCATGTCTCACACGTTGCTGATGAAAAAAGCCACCATTGCCAATGCCATGGCGTTTTTGGTGTCCAGCACAAACCTGATTGTAGAAATGTTCATCGTCTTGGTTGCCTTGCTGGGCTGGACCTTCTTTTGGGGGGAAATCATCGGTGGGTTGATTTTGATTATGGCGATCGCATTCTTGTTTGAGCGCTTCTTTCCCAAAGATGTAGAAACAGAACTTCGTCAGAAATTAGAGGCAGACCAAAAACCCAAAGCCACCGGGGCCGCCATGAGCGACTGCGGCATGGACATGTCTTCCATGAAACACGAAGGCCATGAACACATGAACATGGCAAGGCCAGCCGATAAGCATGATGAAAGCGACTGCGGCATGGATATGCCTTCCATGAAACATGAAGGCCATGAACACATGAACATGGCAATGCCAGCCGATAAGCATGATGAGAGCGACTGCGGCATGGACATGTCTTCCATGAAACATGAAGGCCATGAACACATGAACATGGCAATGCCAGCCGATAAGCATGATGAAAGCGACTGCGGCATGGACATGTCTTCCGTGAAACACGAAGGCCATGAACATATGAACATGGCAATGCCGCACAACGCGCCGCTTTCACCCTCCATGGCAAAAATCAGCAAGAGCGCTGGCTTCTTTCACATGGATCTCGCCATGATCGGCAAAGAAATCCTGATTGGTGTGGTGGTCTCTTCGGTGCTGATTGCTGTCGTACCACTTGATGGTTGGCGGGCACTGTTTATCAGCAGTAGCGTTGATATGCCTGCTTGGCTGCACTCATTCCTTGATGTGATCATCGGTATATTTGTCGCAATGATCGCCTATGTGTGCTCGGTCGGTAACTTGTTGTTAGCCGCCGCGCTGTGGCACGGTGGTATCTCTTTTGGTGGGGTCATTGGTTTTATTCTTGCCGATGTTCTGACCATTCCTATGATGCGCGTATATCAAAAATACTATGGCTCTCGACCCACTAAATGGATGATTGGGTTGTTGTTTAGCGGAATTCTGTTTACGGGGCTTTGCATCGACGCGATCTTCACAGGATTTGGTGTATCAGTATCCAGCGAAACCCTCAGACCTCTGATTCAAGATGGCGTAGGTTTTAACTTCACCACCATCATGAACCTTATCTTTATTCCCTTATCAATTTGGTATTACCAAGTAGGCAAAAAAGCCAATGCCGGTATGGGAATGAGCATGTGACAACCAACGGCAAATATTGTATTTGCCGTTTTTTTTCGCGCCCAAGCAACCCAAGAAACAACAAAATAAAAAACCACTCACAGAACCCACCAACCACTTAGCACGCCATAGAACCACTCAACCATCCATCAAATGCACCCTTGCACAACGAAGCGTATGTTTAGCAACGTGAATTAATTCAATAAGGATGATTGCAATGATTTGGTTTCTCACCTGTGTCGCCGCGTTACTGGGTGGCTACTTCATTTACGGTGCGTTTGTTGAAAAAGTATTTGGTATTAACGAACAACGTAAAACCCCTGCCTACACAAAAACAGACGGTGTCGACTTTGTCCCTATGTCCACGCCAAAGGTCTACCTTGTTCAATTGCTGAACATTGCCGGTGTGGGCCCAATCTTTGGCCCTATCATGGGCGCACTGTATGGCCCTGCTGCCATGCTATGGATTGTGGTTGGGTGTGTCTTCGCAGGTGCGGTTCACGATTATTTCTCCGGTATGCTTTCTGTGCGTAATGACGGTGCCTCTGTGCCGACCATCACAGGCCGCTACTTGGGCAATGGCGCAAAACATTTTATGAACATTTTTGCCATTGTCTTATTGCTGCTTGTTGGTGTGGTATTCGTGTCAGCGCCTGCGGGCATGATCACCAACCTGATCAACGACCAAACCAGTCTGACCGTGAGCATGACCTCTATGGTCGTCATCATTTTCGCTTACTACATCATCGCGACGATTGTGCCAGTCGACAAAATCATCGGTCGTTTCTATCCGTTCTTTGGCGCATTGTTGATTTTCATGTCAGTGGGTCTGATCACTGCGATTGGCGTCTCCGACGAACACACCATCATGGGTGGTTTTGAAGTCAAAGACATGTTCAGTAACTTGAACCCAAATGACATGCCGTTGTGGCCTGCGTTGTTCATCACCATTGCATGTGGCGCTATCTCGGGTTTCCACGCGACGCAGTCTCCACTGATGGCGCGTTGCATGGAAAATGAAAAAAATGGCCGCTTCGTGTTCTACGGCGCGATGATCGGTGAAGGTATCATTGCCCTGATTTGGTGTGCGATTGCGCTATCATTCTTCGGTTCACTGGAATCACTGCAAGACGCTGTCGCGAACGGCGGCCCAGGTAACGTGGTCTATGGTGCATCATTTGGTTTACTCGGCGTGTTTGGTGGCATTATTGCTTTCTTGGGTGTGGTGATTCTGCCAATTACCTCAGGCGATACCGCGTTCCGCTCTAGCCGCTTGATCCTTGCCGAATACTTCAACATGGAACAAAAGACTCTTCGTAACCGCCTGCTCATGGCTCTGCCTCTGTTTGTTATCGGCGGCATACTCACGCAAGTGGATTTCGGTATTATTTGGCGCTATTTCGGCTTTGCAAACCAAACCACCGCAGTGATGATGCTGTGGACTGCTTCCGCTTATTTGCTTCGCCATAACAAGCTGCATTGGATTGCCACTGTACCTGCAATGTTCATGACCACAGTGTGTGTGACCTTTATCCTAAACAACGCAGCATTGGGTTTTGGCTTACCAATGAACATTTCCACCATCGCAGGCATTCTGTTCACCCTGTTCGTGACAGGCTATGTGATTAAGAAATCCAAAGGCAAAGGTGAAACTGACTATGCCGATGAAGAGAAACCCGAGGTTGTGACGAAAACTGCCTAACCTCCAATTCACCTAACAGCTAGAGCGATATCAAGAGCCTGCATTATCAGGCTCTTGTTGTTTAAACGGTATACCCAGCCCTCTAAAAATGTGCGATTTCAGCAACTTCAGGTTGTTTGGGTATATGGCGGCAGTACAATAGCAAAAACAATCATTAAGGCTCGCCATGGAACTGGTTATTTCGTTGCTGCAGCAAATGTGTGTGTATTTGGTTCTTGCCTACACACTCAGCAAAACCCCCATCATTTTGCCATTGCTAAATATTTCCTCTCGGTTAAGTCATCGTCTTATTTGTTACGTTCTCTTTTCTGGCTTCTGTATTCTTGGCACTTACTTTGGGCTTCACATTGATGATGCCATTGCCAACACTCGTGCCATTGGTGCCGTTATGGGTGGCTTGTTTGGCGGGCCTGTCGTGGGCTTTTTTGTCGGGCTTACTGGCGGGATTCATCGTTACACTTTGGGCGGTTTTACCGATATCGCCTGTGCCATTTCGACCACAGCCGAGGGCCTGATTGGCGGTTTGCTGCATGTCTATTTAGTAAAACGTCACCGCGCCAGCCTATTGTTCAACCCCTTCGTGGTGTTCGGCATTACTTTTATCGCCGAAATCGTTCAAATGGCAATTTTACTGCTCGTCGCGAAGCCTTTTGACCAAGCCTATGCTCTAGTTTCAGCCATTGCAGCCCCGATGATCATTGCCAATTCACTCGGCGCCGCGTTGTTTGTAAGCATTCTTCAAGATCGCAAAACCATATTCGAAAAGTACTCCGCAACGTTTTCCCGACGCGCACTAACCATCGCGAAACGGTGCGTGGGTATATTACACAGCGGTTTTCATCAAGAAAGTGCCAATAAAATTGCCCGCATCATTTACGAAGAAACCCAAGTTGGCGCGGTGGCCATCACTGACAAAGACAAGATCCTCGCGTTTGTCGGGCTTGGCGATGATCACCATTTACCGGAAACGAAAATCTCCTCGCAAAGCACGCTCGACGCCATGCACCAAGACACCATTATCTATCTCGATGGCACGGAACATCCTTATCAGTGCTCACTCTCATCGGAGTGCAAGCTAGGCTCAGCCTTGATTATTCCGCTTCGCTCAGGCGATGACGTAGTCGGCACCATCAAGCTTTATGAACGTAAGCATAAGCTGTTTTCCACCATCAACATGTCAATGGCCGAAGGCATTGCCCAACTGCTGTCGAGCCAAATCCTATTCAGTGGCTACTTGCAGCAAAAGTCATTGTTAACGCAGGCTGAAATTAAGCTGTTGCAAGCGCAGGTGAATCCCCATTTCTTGTTCAATGCGCTCAATACCATTAGCGCTGTAGTTCGCCGTGACCCCAACAAAGCAAGGGAGCTTATCCAAAATCTTTCGCAGTTTTTCAGAAGCAACCTCAAGCAGAACATCAATACGATTTCGTTAAGAGAAGAACTGGCGCATGTGAATGCGTACCTGAGTATTGAAAAAGCACGCTTCACTGACAGGCTCAACGTCGACATCACTATTGACGAAGCATTGCTGGATGTTCAGATCCCCAGCTTTACGCTGCAACCCCTCGTGGAAAATGCCATCAAGCACGGGATATCTACCTTGCTAGAAGACGGGCATGTGCGAATTTACAGCCAGCCATCACCGCTAGGCTTTGCCATTTCAGTAGAAGACAACGCGGGCTGCTACACTCCCCCAGCGACGAATCATCAAGGGTTGGGTCTAGAAATCGTCACCAAACGACTCGAAAACCAGTTTGGGCGTGACTCACAGCTAAAAATAGACTGCGAGCAAGACCAATTTACGCGAATGACGTTTATCATTCCCGCCGCCAAAATGAATAAAGGTGCATAAATAGGATGTTAACGGCGCTCGTTATTGATGATGAACAGTTTGCCCGTGAAGAGCTGATTGATCTGCTGAGTGAATCCAATGAAATCACGGTTGTCGGTGAAGCGCCGAATGCCATTGTTGGGTTGAAGAAAATCAATGAATTGAAACCTGATGTGGTGTTTGTGGACATTCAAATGCCACAAGTCACAGGGTTAGATCTCCTGTCGATGCTCGATCCTGACACTATGCCATACGTGGTTTTCGTTACGGCTTACGACCAATATGCCATTCAGGCTTTTGAAGACAACGCGTTCGATTACCTCCTCAAACCTGTTGAACCTCAGCGTTTAGTGAAAACCCTGCAAAAATTGGTGCGCAATGCCAACAAAGGAACCTTGTCACAGAATGTGACCCCGATTGCTAGCGAGCAATTGGCACAAGTTCCTTGTATGGGACACAACCGCATTGTGCTGATCCCCACGCCTAACGTTGAAAGCGTGTATACCGACCTCAGCGGCGTACATGTTCGCTCTGCCGACCAAACTGCCAGTACCCAACTCACGCTAAAAACACTGGAAGATAAAACACCCCTGCTTCGGTGTCATCGTCAGTACTTGGTTAACGTGCAACACATTCGTGAAATCACGCTACTGGAAAACGGGTTGGCAGAAGTCATCACCACCAGTAATTTCACGATCCCTATTAGTCGTCGTTATCTAAAAGCCTTAAAAGAAGTCATAGGACTAAAAGCGAACTAAATTCTCTCCTAGCCCAACATGACGTTGGGCGAAGCAATCATGCTCGACAGTTAGCGTCCATTGATGCGTTCTTTCTATGTCACCAACCCCCGTGCTTCGCTCTGTGGATCTGTTTCACCGCTCTGTTGCTCGAACCCATCCCTGATTTGTCACACATACGCGCCAACACCGCGTACGGCTGTGAACTATCGTCCTAGTTACCTTATTTCTTCACTCACCCGATGAGCATTCCTATGACAGATCCTAATGCGTCCCATCATCGACATATGACCCTTTGGGGCGTTGTGGCGCTAGGCGTCGGCTCAATGGTCGGCGCAGGTGTGTTCGCCTTACTTGGGCAAATCGCCGTCAATGTGCGGGGGGATACCTGGATTGTGTTTGTACTTGCGGGCATCGCCGCGCTGTTTTCTGCTTATTCGTACGCCAGACTCAGCGCCAAATTCCCATCTAGGGGCGGCGTGACCGATTTCTTTGCTCTGGGAATGGGCTCTCCCAGAATCGAACGTGCCCTCGCCTGTTTATACCTGATCACGCTGGTTCTTACACTCGCGTTGGTGTCCAAAGCTTTTGGCGCTTACGCTGCTCGTGTCGTCCACCAGCCGGAGCATAGTGATTGGGCAAATATCTATGCCACAGGCGTGTTGATCGTGCTGACACTCGTCAATTTAATGGGGTCAAAAACCATCGGTCGCGTTGAAGTATTTCTGGTCGCCATCAAGCTCGCTATTCTCGCGCTATTTATCGGCGTGGGCGCGATGACACTCAAACCCGCTATGCTTGAAGTCCACGCGGATGTAGCGCCATCACTGATGTTTTCTAGCATTGGGTTGGCATTTTTTGCCTATTCAGGGTTTGGTATGATGGCTTCTGCCGCCGCCGATGT
Source organism: Enterovibrio makurazakiensis (assembly GCF_050336585.1). Classification (NCBI taxonomy): domain Bacteria; kingdom Pseudomonadati; phylum Pseudomonadota; class Gammaproteobacteria; order Vibrionales; family Vibrionaceae; genus Enterovibrio; species Enterovibrio makurazakiensis. The sequence continues at coordinate 74,759 of NZ_JAKJSE010000011.1, read as the reverse complement.
CCCTCAACCCGAAAAAACAATGCCCCGCGCATTTATGCTCGCGGTGAGTTTGGTGATGGTGCTTTATGTGGTGTTAGCCTTGGTTGTACTCGGCAACGTCACTCCCTCTGACCTCGTCGCGTATTCAGACACCGCTGTTGCACAAGCTGCCGCGCCGATACTGGGTGATTGGGGCTTTTTGCTTGTCTCTCTCGCTGCATTGTTCGCTACTGCTTCGTCCATCGTGGCGAATATATTCTCCATGCTCAACGTATCCAAACAAATGGGAAACAACGGCACATTGCCCCAAGTATTTCGGACTCAAGCCATTGCAGGCGGTACTAGGGGGTTTTACAGCCTGATTGCCGTCATCATTGTGCTCACCAACTTCTTCGACTTATCGTCTATAGCCAACGTCGCCAGTGCGACCTTTCTTGCCTGTTATATCGCGGTATTTATTGTCTGCTGGCGAAGACGAAAAGACTGTCACGCCAACCCATTGATTATCGCGATGGGTTTCTTGGTGATGTCCGGTATTTTTGTCACCTTCATTGGGGAAATGATTGCAGAAAAGCTTTGGCTACAGTGCATCACCCTTGCGGGGGCAGCCTTGCTCAGCCTGCTGATCGGTTGGCGATCCCCTAACAGCAGCGATAACCAACAAACAGATAGTCACCATAGTGGGCAACAATGAATGTCATTTCTAGTACGTTAAGTCGTATCCAAGGCGAAGCCAGAGGCCGTTTATTCACCCTAGTGGGCGTAATGATCCTGAGCTTCGACAGCTTGCTTGTCCGCTTGATTGATAGCGAAGAATGGACGCTGATTTTTTGGCGAGGTTTACTGCCTGCCATCGTGTTCTATTTGGCGCAATGGAAGATGGACAATCAAGTGCTTAAAGCGCATTTTTTTCACCCCAAGATCAGTACGTTGCTCACTGCTTCACTTTTTTCTGCTTCTACCATTTGTTTTGTATTTTCACTCGACCATACCGAAGTCACCAGCACGCTAGTGATCACCAATACCGCGCCATTAATCACGGCAGTTCTGGGTTTTTTCTTTCTTAAAGAAACGCTCAATCGCTCAACAATTGTCGCTATCATCATTTCTGTGGGAGGTATTTGGTTAGTGTTTGGTTATCAGCCAAACCCTGCAGAACTTGAAGGGGATTCGTTGGCGCTAGTCACCGCGGTTTCAATGTCTGTTTATATGATTATGCTGCGTAAAACCCAAGCGCGGTATGCCACTGTATTTTTGATTTACTCCGGCATCTTCACGGCCATTATCGCCCTCATCGCTGGCGCTAAACCGTTTTCCCTGCCGCCCATCAGTGATCTCTATATTGTCTTGCTGTGTGGCGTGGTATTACCTTGTTCATTTTTGCTGATCAACGTTGGCCCGCGATACCTTCCCGCCGCAGAAGCCAGCCTGATACTGCTGCTAGAAGTGCTGTTCGGCCCACTGTTGGTTTGGCTAATTCTTGGAGAAATGCCAGCGCCCGCCGTTGCGTTAGGCGCAGGGATCATCGTTGTTACACTGGCTGGTCACACGATCTGGAGTCAGCGCAAACACACATAGCCAGCGCTCGTGGCATACTTACCTGATTTAAAATCTCACTGCATGTGTGGAAACACGAAAGAAAACTAGTCGCTATTGGCTTCTTTGCCCGTTTCTTTAACAAGCCCCTGCCCCGAGCGCAGCAGCATGCTAAGCAGTTTGTCATTGTCGATCGCTTCACCAGACAAAATACTGGCGAGTATTTCGCTGCCAAACAACTGAGGGGAAAGAAGCACATCCGGTTTTACTTGCTTCACTTTGTTCATGTTTTTTGCGTCATTTACTGCAACCACAGTATGAATGTCTAGGTTCAACTCTTTCACTGATAACACGATAAATGCATTCGTTGCATCATCATCTGTCAAAGCGAGAATAGCGCGACTTTGTTCAATGCCAGCGGTTTTTAGCAACGCATCATCCGTACAATCCCCAGAAAGCATATCAAGCTTCATTCCCATTTTTTGCTCGATGAGAGGGAATTTGTCTTCGTCCTCTGACGTCAACACGGTGACATCCAATCCGCGCCGCTTTAGCTGCACAATCGTACTCGTTGCCAGCACCGACACACCGCAAACAATATAGTGATTCTTCCGATTCATTTTCTTGGGCGATCCTTTTACAAGTTTATTTAAACCACCCCAAATGAGCGGCCCAAATACCGTGGTTAACGATGTGGCAAAAACGGTGATCCCTGCGATGATCACCGAGATTGTGAACAGTCTTGCGCTTTCAGTCATGGGCGTAATATCTCCATACCCCACCGTTGTCATGGTGACCATGGAGAAATAAAAAGCCGTCATCAGATCATGAATTTGAGGGTGAAATCCGCCCCCAAAATAGAGTGCGCCATACGTGGAATAAAAGAGTAATGCGATGAAGCTAATGAACGCTGCAATCCCTCCCGCTGTCGCACTCGAGTGACTAAAGTCGCTACTGGTGACCATCAGGAGGGCAATGGCGCCAAAGCTCCAATAGAAGTGCTTGGTAAGATGAGGAAAAAAATGCCATTCAAAGGCCAGCAAGATCAGCAACAATATAATACTGACAGCCCAAGCAATGCGGGCTCGGAACAGTAAACCAATGGCATTGAGCATGAGAAAAATGCCCAATAAAAACCAAGGTCCATTAGCAATATCAGCCCAATTGATACCGGTAAATGTTTTGATATTGAACACAGCAAAAACGTCGGTCGACTGCCCCCAAACCGACAGGAAGATAAACGCGCCGTTGGCGAAAACCATTCCCGCCACCAGATAGTGCCGGATGGTCATCCATGCTGACACGAAGTGCCGAAAAACCTGCCGTATGATGCCCAAACTGCACCCTCAATATGCTGATAACTCAGGCAGTATAGTCAGCGATAGGCGCATTAACGTGCTTCATTATTAGGTCAGTGCGGAACTATTGGAAAACCCCTCGGCATGAGGAAAATCACGGCAGACCGGCTTATCTAGTCACGAAGGGGAAGAATAAACGGAATAACAAAAGCAAAAATCAGTGATGGTATGGTCATAAACAAAAAAACCGCGGGAACATCTTATGATGTTTCCGCGGTTTTTTAACCGTCCAAACACTATCTCTATACTTGCGGATCTATTGATCGCAACCCATGATCACGACAGGGTTGGAACTAAATAGGTAGCCATCAAAGTTAGGGTCATCAATGTCAGACAGCTCTATAAGTCGTTGTTTTACATTTTCTAGGTGTTGCCACATAGCACTCTTTGCAGCAATAGGGTCTTTCCTCTGCATGGCTGCTAGAATCCGAGCGTGATCGTCTAACCATTCATCGCGGTAGTCTTGAGTGCTGATACGTGAATGAAGCTTTTTCCACATAGGGCTTTGCTCACGTCGATCCCAAGACTGCTTCAGCATATCCACCAGCACAGAGTTTTGCGTCGCAGCAGCGATAGACATGTGGAACTCTTCATCACCACTGTATCCCGTGATACCGCAAGACAATTCACTTCGCTCTAATTCGAGCGCAGCACGCATCTTCACAATATCACTGGGAGTGACTTGAGTGGCCGCAAACTCGGCAATATTGCTTTCCAACAATTGACGAGCCTGTAGCATTTCAAACGGACCCGCTTCATCACTCACCTGATTATCATGCAAGTTAGAGACACTCGGAATATTCAGGATATACACGCCAGAGCCTTTCTTAACTTCAACTAAGTTCTCTAGCTCCAACATGATGATAGCCTCACGCACTACAGTGCGACTGACATCGAGACGTTCTGCAATATCACGCTCAGGAGGCAACCTATCACCGACCTTATATTGGCCATCGCTGAGTTCGTTTCTTAGTATTAGACCTATCTCTTGGTAAGGTCTTTTGGGTTCAAAAGGTTTCATGACAATACTTGTACTTTATCCGTTTGCTTTCTCGAACCATCATAACCACCAATGGAAATTGGTCAACCCAATTCCACTGGACAAATTTAAGGCATTGTTTTTAATTGATTTAAATCTAAAAAATGAAAATGATTCGATGCATTGCTATCAACCAATTTACTCAACTAGCGCCTTTTCCTACCCGTAATTTATTGTGACTCGCGGTCGTGATCACCCGAGCTTAGCTTGGAGATGATACTAAGCGCTCTGACTTCATCATTCGATATGCAGTAATTACACCTAAAAACAACAGAATGCTTTCGATAGCAATGCCGCCGATTGACCCAATGATTACTGCATTTGAAATCCCGAAGAAACATGAAAAAATCAACACAAGGCGCATCTTAATCCCTTTAAGAGTAACAATGGCCATTGTATTGATAACCGCCCCAATGACAGGAAGCATATCAACGGGTTTTGACATAAGTAAAATACCAACAATTGAATAGATTGCTGCGAATATCAATGCCACCCACAGAGAACTATACCTAATAGAGACAACATTTCTTACAATCCCAACCATGAGAGTACTTGCTGTGACCATTGAACTTAACATGACGTAGTGAGATGCCAGCAACATATAACCAATGGTCATCCAAACTTTCAACTTAATATCATTTGTTTGTAATATCGCGATTATCGCTGTTGAAAATGCCAAATAACCAAGAATCTGAGACGGTGAAAATATTTCGTTCACGTTAGTTTTCCAAGTTAAGAAAAGGGAGGTTATACCCAAAAAGTGACATGCACGAAGCAGAAGACGAAGTTGTTCAATTCGCTATACAAAAAGAGCGGCCATATGACCGCTCTTTGCATTCGTATCGCTTAATTATTTTTGGTTGAAGTCTTTAACTACACCCCAACGAGCACGCAAGTGGTGTGCTGCCATCTTAGGTTGACGGTCACGAGTAAATGCACCCTTTTTGTTGCCGTTAACACGAATAATGCCTTGGCCAGTATTAAAGTCATGCATATTCCAGCAGTGCTCACCAACGACTGCGTCACAGCTATCAAATGCCGCAAAGTTCTGGTCTAAGTACTCGTTGTAATACTCTTCAGTGAACATTGTCGATGGCAGAGCGTGGAAGCCTGAAACCGTGTCGGCACCGAATTCAGTGATGATGATTGGTTTGCCTTCCGTCGCCCAGCCAGCAAGTTCTTTTGCGAATTGATCACCCGCATTTGGCAAGTCAGCACCGTTAGTCACGTACCAACCGTAGTAGCGGTTTAAACAGACAACATCTGCAAACTGAGAAGCTTTACAGTTGCCGTAAGCAGCCAGCATAAAGTTAACCATTGTCATCGGTCGGTCTTGTGCATCTAAGCCATCACGAGCAAACGCAAAGATTTCTTTGAAGTAAGCTTCGGATGATTCTTGAGATGAATCAGGTTCGTTCGAGAGCGACCACATAACAACACAAGGGTGGTTCTTATCACGTGCGATTAGCTTAGTAATCGCATCTTTGTGATTGACCATACCTTCAGTTTGCACATCTTCACGGTCGAAGTGCTTAACAGGAACGGCATTAGAACCACCCATACCCGCTTGAGAAACATCTGTCATATTCCAAGCACCAACGTGCGATACTTCGTCGATGATGACTAAGCCACGACGGTCAGCAAGTTGCATGAACTCTTCTGGATAAGGGTAATGCGAAGTACGTAAAGAGTTAGCGTGGATCCAGTCTAAACATTCAAGATCGCGTAGGTTCATAATGTCGCTGTGACCACGGCCGATGGTGTGTGCATCGATGTGGTGACCAAAACCTTTGAAGTAAAAAGGTTCGTTATTGATTAGGAATTTAGTTCCTTCAACTTTCACCGTACGAACACCAACAGGTAGCGTGTAGATGTCGACAAGCTCTTCACCTTCAACAATCGTCGCGACAAGGTCGTACAGGTAACCTTTGCGCGGTTGCCAAAGAATCACGTTCTCAACGGTTAGCGACCCTTGCTGACCATCCGCGGTAGCGACAACTTCACCCTCTGCATTAAGCAGCGATACACGGATCTCCTGACCAGCATTCAGTGCAGACTCAATCGTATATTCTACGGTACCGGTTGTCCCTTCGAAGCCGGTGACAACAGTGATATCATTAACACGCGTTTTAGGCACTGCAACCAAACGAACTGACGAATGGATACCTGCGTAGTTAAAGAAGTCGAATGCAGGCGTACATTCTTTCACGCCGTTGTCATGTGTCTTCACTGAACCAACAGGGATTGTTACCTTAGATAGTTCGTTGTTAACAACGACAACAACCGTGTTTTTCTGGCCAAACTTAGCGACGTCATTTAAGTTGCCACCAAAAGGCGTGAAACCGCCCTCATGTGACACAAGTTCTACACCGTTTACAAAAACCGTGGCACGATGTGTTGCTGAGCCAAATCGAATCAGTGTATCCAGTGCTTCGAATTCAGAAGGAATATAAAAGTCTGTTTGATACCAAACATCACCACAGAAATCTCGTTTTGCAGCTTCGGTGAAAATGTCGTTGTAAGAGCTTGGAACAACCATTTCGATGGTGTCGGTAAGACCATCTTTCCAATTTTCGTTACGACCTACACCTTGGGTATCAAACTTAAATTTCCAAATACCATCAAGTGAAATTACACGGCGCTTTTCATTATCTAGTGGGTACATGAATACAGACATTTTTATTCCTTTGATATAGTAATTTTTGATTAAAATAACTTATTTTAAAATTTGGTTAGTGACCTAAATCACCATTATTAATAAAACAATAAATTAAAAAAATTAATGATTAAAAAGCATTCAAACAAGTATCAGCATGGGACTACTGAAAGAAGTTAAAATCATATTGCGCAGCAAACTTAATATCATAATAATCAAGCTGACCTGCCTTTTCTCCTGTTTGATCCTCTTCGGCCTTGTTAAGAACAAGTGATGACTTTAATCCTTTAAGTTGGCCAGAAGTAAATTTATGGGAAATTGTCAAGTTAGCACCAATACCATCTACTACGGTTGTTTCGTATGAATCTAAATCACCATCAGTCTTAACGATGAATAATCCTGAAGACCAGTTTTCATTGAAGTTGTAGCCGCCACCAACTTGCCAAGATGTCGTATTGTGTCCATTCCGTGCAATTGACATATCAAATGGAAATACAATATCGGTATCGATTGAAGATCCTGTAATCTTGTCACCGACTTGACCAAAGCTAGCCACACCAAAAACCTGACCTTTGGCAATAGTTATTTGCGTCGAAGCGACATAAGTGTTTTCTACATCATTTAATTGGTTTTCTTTTGTGTAACCGATTGTTTGTCCATAGAAAATACGACCGTCGAACTTCACAAATAAGTCGCTATCAGTGACAAACGCATAATCTAAGTTGCTTTGTAATTGATAAGTGTCATCTTCTTGATAGCGGGCACCAAATGACGCGGCATACATTGGCGCGTCATACACGACACCAATATGATAACGCGGAGTATGTTTTCCGTTGACTGCGTCATCTTTCCAAGCGGTATCAAACCCACCCGCTGTTTTTGTTGTCACTGCACCATAAAAGTCCAGTGTATCGGTTGCTTCGTAATGAACTAAGCCACCCTCTTTCATCGATGGCATGGTTCGAACTGATGAATACTCCAACAATGGCACGATATGATCCATCGAACCATAAGCGTAATCGGTTCCCCAGCGACCTAACTTAATTTCAAGTCCTTGGACAGGTTTAAGATTGACAGAGCCACCAAGCAAATTGAATGATTCATCGTTTGCATCTAGATATGCACGCGATGTTGCATCGTCAGCCACACTCATGAGTTTGTGGATCGAGTAGGAATAGGCTTCTACATCAAACCAACTGCTTAGGTTAGATGTTTCATAGTCAACCATGACACCTTGAACCCAAGCTTCTACGTTTCCGTACTTACAATCTTGAGCATCAGGATCACTGCCACAAGCACTTGGGCGATCTGCCATACGTAACTCATTGCGCAAACGAACACGTAAATCTTGCTGTAGTTCATCAGAAGTGGCTCCTGATTGGCTTTCTGATGCCATCGCTCCACCAGATAGCGCCAATGCAATAGCAGATACTAAAAGTCCTACATTGAATTTCTTGCTCTTCATAAGATACCTTTCTGTTTCACGTTATGGTTTTGAATATTTATAAGTAACAACTTCATTTGGGTTACGTTTTTTATTATTTTGCGTCAGCACCAAGCTTCATCATTGCTTGGTTGTGTAAAACCATTTGTTCACGTTTTTCAGGAGTGATATTCCACATAAATTTGAAGATTAAGAACATGGCAACGGATGCGATGGCAGGCAGTAGGAAGATCATCGCGTGCAAGCCGTTTTGTGTTTCCATGGTCTGAGTGGCAAGTGACGGGTCATAGCCAATCACACCGATACCCACACCCGCTAGAGCACCCGCTAACGCGCCAGCCACTTTACGAGACAGGGAGTAAGACGCGTAAATAACGCCAGCTTCACGCTTGCCACACTTATATTGGTTGTATTCGATACAGTCAGAAACCAGGCACCACATAATCGCGACAGTAAACATACTGAACAGTTTTTCTGATGTGTAGAAAGCGAGATATTGCATTGGGGTTTCAACGTAGAAGTAACCCACCACGCATAGCAAAACTGTCATCAAGGAGCACATCATGATGATGTTACGCACACCAAAACGAGCAGTTAATTTCGGCGTAACAAGCAGAATCACAATCATTGCACCAAGGTCGATAATGCCCGTATACGCTAAGATTTCGAGTGCATTGTCCATGTTACTCTTAATCCAGAAGATAAGAGTCGCACCGACACCGTAAAGCGCAGTTAGGCAGCAAAGTCCGGCTAAACTCACAGCAATTAAAGGACGATTCGAAGCAAGAGATTTAATTTGCTGTGTGAACGGCGTCATAGGCGCTGGTTCTGGTTTGATGTTTTCTTTAGTATTGAAAACAGCAATCATGTGGCAGGTAATACCAAATAAACCGAGTACCGCCATCGCAAACAAATAGCCTTTACCAATATCATCAGCAAATAGGGTTAACATGATTGGAACTACAAACTTAACCATGGTTGAACCAACAATCGCGCCTAACGTTCTGAATGTTGATAAGCTGGCTTGTTCCGCTGCATCTTGCGTCATTGAACTGGCTAGAGAACCGTAACTGATATTACAGATCGTATAACACATACCCCATGTAATATATGTTAGGTAAACCCAAGCTAATTTTTGCCCATCTGACAATGAGTCTGGAACAATAAACATGAGTATTGCTGAAGCCGCTAAAGTAAACGACCCCCACTTAATAAATGGTCTAAATTTATCCGCTGAAGGATTATTTAATTTAGCGTACCTCAGCTCAGCGATAGTACCCATCATTGGGTCGTTTATTCCGTCCCAAATCCTGGCTAATAGAAACAAAGTACCTACTGCAGCGGCAGAGATACCAATAACATCAACATAAAACGCAAGTAAGAATGTGGATGACATGGCAAATGACATATTGTTACCTATGTCACCAAACATGTACCCCACTTTATTTCGTAGAGTTAACATTTTCATTTTTATTATTCCATGTTATTGAATTTGGCTGGGTGACCAAGACATTCAGCCACCCTAAACATTAAGTTCTATTACTGTTCATTTATTAAAAAAGGCGCGTTTAATCCCTAGTTCTAAGCCGCGGACTTCTGCGAGTCCTTTTAGTCGACCGATACAGGAATAGCCTGGGTTGGTTTTTTTCTTCAGGTCATCAATCATTTGATGCCCATGATCGGGTCTCATTGGAATAGAGCGCATATCGCCTTTAGCAATACGTTTTTCTTCCTGAGTAATGAGTGCTTTAACAACCTCGTACATATCGACGTCACCCTCTAGGTGAGCCGCTTCATGAAAGCTTGATTGGTTTTCTTCACGTTGTGTTGAGCGCAGGTGTGTGAAGTAAATACGATCGCCATGTTTATTGATCATATTCACTAAATCATTATCGCCGCGAACACCGTAAGAACCAGTACACATGGTGATGCCGTTCGTCATGCTTGGCACGGCTTCGGTTAACCAGTCGATGTCCTCAATGGTTGATACAATTCGCGGTAGGCCCAAAATTGGACGCGGTGGATCGTCCGGGTGTACTGCCAGTTTTAGTCCATATTGCTCACAAACAGGCACTAACTCTCGTAAGAAAGCAGCCATATTTTCACGTAAAATGTCTTTGGTAATGTCTTGGTAGCGGTCAAGTTGGGATTGGAAGTCTTCTAGCGTGTAGCCTTCTTCCGCCCCTGGTAATCCCGCGATGATATTAGAAGTAAGCTTGTTTAAATCTGCTTCAGACATTGCGTTGAAGTAATGGTTAGCTTGTGCAATTTCTTCTTCGCTATATTCTTTTTCTGCACCAGGGCGTTTCAATATAAAGAGTTCAAATGCGGCAAAAGCGATGTGGTCAAAGCGCAGAGCTTTAGAACCATCACTCATTTCAAACTCAAGATCAGTTCGTGTCCAATCTAATACTGGCATGAAGTTGTAGCACACAGTGTCAATGCCACATTCCGCCAGATTAACAATGCTTTGTTTGTAATTCTCAATCCATTCGTTGTAGTTACCCGAGCGGGTTTTAATTTCTTCATGCACAGGGATGCTTTCAACAACAGACCAAGTCATGCCCATTTTTTCGATGGTTTCTTTGCGTTTCAATATTTCCGCCACCGGCCAAACCTGACCGTTAGGGATATGATGAAGCGCCGTAACAATGCCCGTCGCGCCCGCTTGTTTGATATCAGATAAGCCTACTGGGTCGGAGTCCCCATACCATCGCCACGTCTGTTCCATAAAATCCTCTATTTCTTTATTTTTCGTTTTAGGAGCGTTTGTTTGTTGAAATCGACAACATGGGAATGTTTTTAATCAATCAATCGACTCGAGGCAATTGTGAATGATCAATTGGTTGACCAAACCTGCAATAAAATTTAATTTTGGTGCGCCAACATTGATTTTGTGATGAATATCTGAGATTAAGCGCGGCTTTTCAATTACATCGGCATGAAAATGAAGGTATTTGAAGTAGGGAAAATGGCGTGTGGATGGATGAGAACCCTAGGTTCTTAGCGGCAGTAGGCTTTATTTCTGCAGTCAGCCAAAACCGGCCACATATCAGACGATTAACGGTAAATTGCTTTTAAATAACACGTTTTTCACATTACCTGTCTTGTTTTATCTGTTCAGAGTGATCCAACGCCGAACACAATTTCGCAGTTGTTACCCAATCCAATGGCCGAACCAACCTAAATTGATTGACCAAAATCACAGTTATCAGCGGATTATTGGTCAACCAAAGCAATTGTGATCATTCTCACTATCAGTCACAACCCCCTGTTTTATACTGCGATTCAATCGAAATCACGCCACCAATATGACGTGTCTCGCTTTTTTTCATTGGTTTACCAATAGAGCAACCACATCAATATGGCGTCGCAGAATCAATAACAACCCTCCGATCGGTTATATAGGACACCATCATGAAAACCGTTTATAACTCAATGCTCAATGACTTTGTGCAGCTACCCGACTACGACCGATCAGTACTGAAGAGCCGTATTGTTCACCTTGGGTTTGGCGCGTTTCATCGTGCTCACCAAGCGCTCATCACTAATGAGATGCTAAACAGAACAGGTTGTGACTGGGGCATTTGTGAAATCAATTTGTTCGGCGGTGAAGACTTAATCCAGTCGCTTCGCGCACAAGACCACCTTTATACCGTGGCGGAAAAAGGCGCTGATTCAACAACCTTAAAAGTGATTGGTTCAGTAACGGAATCACTGCACCCTAGCCTCGATGGTATTCAAGCAGTCTTAGAGAAGATGGCAGAGCCTCAAGTCGCTATCGTATCCATGACTATCACAGAGAAAGGCTACTGTGCAGACCCAGCAACAGGGACACTCGACAAGAACAACCCACTGGTCGTTGCCGACCTTGCAAACCCTACTGAGCCAAAATCAGCACTGGGTTACATCGTTCAAGCGCTACTACTGCGTCGTGAGCGTGGCTTGTCTCCATTCACTGTTATGTCTTGCGATAACGTGCAAGAGAACGGGCATGTTGCAAAGGCTGCCATTCTTGAGTTCGCTCAATTGCTTGACCCAGAGCTCGCGGCTTGGATTGAAACTCACGTAACGTTCCCATGCACCATGGTTGACCGCATCGTTCCCGCCGCGACTGAAGAAACGCTGGCTGAAATCTCTGAACTACTTGGATGTGAAGACCCTTGTGCCATTGCCTGTGAACCGTTCCGTCAATGGGTCATTGAAGACAACTTTGTTGCAGGTCGACCAAATTGGAATATGGCGGGCGCACAGTTCGTGGCAGACGTGGTGCCTTATGAAGAAATGAAGCTACGCATGCTCAATGGCAGCCACTCTTTCTTAGCCTATTTGGGTTACCTTGGTGGTTATGCACATATCTCCGACACCATGACCGACGAGGCATACCGTAGCGCCGCATTTAACATGATGATGCAGGCGCAAGCACCTTCACTCACTATGCCTGAAGGTACGGATTTAGAAGGCTACGCCACACTGCTTATCGACCGCTTTACCAACCCAAGCTTGAAGCACAAAACATGGCAGATAGCGATGGATGGCAGCCAGAAGATCCCACAACGTATGGGCGGTAGCTTGCAGTTCCATCTTTCGGAAGGTACTTCATTCTCTTGGCTAGCAACAGCCATTGCTGGTTGGATGCGCTATGTCTCCGGTGTGGATGAGCAAGGTAACGACATTGATGTTCGTGACCCGATGGCAGAAAGCTTGCGGGCTATCTGTGACCAACATGGTTTAAACCCTTCGGTGGTACCCGCTCTGCTTAGTATCGAAGCCATCTTCCCTTCAGAGCTTGGCCAAAACCCACACGTGATTGACGCAGTCTGCACTGCTTACCAATCTCTGATTGATCATGGCGCTCGCGCTACCGTTGCAGCATTGTAAGAGACATTTGCTATGAAGAATTTCCTGTGTGATGACTTCCTACTTTCAAACGAAACCGCCCGTCGTCTTTACCACGAACACGCGAGCCATCAGCCAATTTATGACTTTCACTGCCATCTCAATCCGGCGGAAGTTGCAAAATACCGCCAATTCGAAAACATCAGTAAAATTTGGCTTGAGGGTGATCACTATAAGTGGCGAGGCATGCGTTCGGCTGGCATTGATGAACGCTATATTACAGGTGATGCGAGCGACAAAGACAAGTTTATGGCTTGGGCAAAAACCGTCCCTCTGACAATTGGCAACCCTCTATACCATTGGACTCATCTAGAGCTTCGCCGTCCATTTGGTATCACAAGCACCTTGTTTGGCCCAAACACAGCTGATCAAATATGGCATCACTGCAATGAGCTATTAGCGACCCCTGAGTTCTCTGCTCGCGGCATCATGAAACAGATGAATGTGGTGATGGCGGGTACAACCGATGACCCAATTGATTCCCTAGAGCACCACAAAGCGATTGCGACGGACACAACGTTTGAAACTCAAGTATTGCCAAGTTGGCGTCCAGACAAAGCGTTCAAAATTGAGTTAGATGTGTTTGCGGATTACATGCAAGCGCTGGGTGAAGTTGCCGATGTGAATATTCGTCGTTTCGACGATCTACTGACAGCCTTAGATAAGCGCTTAGCGCATTTTGATGCTCACGGCTGTCGCGCAGCAGACCACGGAATCGAAGTGGTTCGCTACGCACCAATCCCGCGCGAAGCCGATTTAGATTCCCTGCTGGCACGTCGTTTAAGCGGGGAAACACTCACCGAGCTAGAATGCGCACAGTTTTCAACGGCGGTTCAAGTATGGCTGGGCAAGCGTTACGCAAAATTGGGCTGGGTGATGCAGCTTCATATCGGGGCACAACGCAACAACAACACGCGCATGTTCCTGCATTTAGGTGCCGATGCGGGTTTTGACTCCATTGGTGATAAAACCTTCGCGTTTGAGTTAGCACACCTGCTGGACGACATGGATAAGAGTAACGAGTTACCACGCACAATTCTTTACTGCCTTAATCCTCGTGACAACGAAATGATGGCGACCATGATGGGTAACTTCCAAGGTGGCGGTATCGCTGGCAAGGTGCAATTTGGTTCAGGTTGGTGGTTTAACGATCAGAAAGACGGAATGCAACGTCAAATGGAACAGTTGTCTTCACTTGGCCTTCTTAGCCAATTTGTAGGCATGTTGACAGACTCTCGCAGTTTCTTGTCATACACACGCCACGAATACTTCCGTCGCATATTGTGTGACATGGTCGGTCGCTGGGTCGAGAATGGCGAAGCCCCAAATGATATGTCACTGCTTGGCCCTATGATTGAAAACATCTGCTTTGGCAACGCCAAACGTTATTTTGAAGAGAGGGCTTAACTCATGAAACACATCGCCATTATCGGTGAATGTATGATTGAGCTGAACGGAAAGCCTTTCGGTTCAATGCATCAAACTTTCGGCGGCGACACGCTCAATGCAGCTGTGTATTTACGACGTGGCACCGAAGCCAATGCCCATCCAGATAACATTAAAGTGTCTTATGTGACGGCATTAGGCACAGATCCAATCAGCCAAGGCATGCTGACACGCTGGCAGCAAGAAGGTATCTCCACTGAATTGGTGCTTCAAGACAACACGCGTACGCCCGGCCTTTACCTGATCCAACTGGACGACCAAGGCGAACGCACATTCTTGTACTGGCGTAATCGATCTGCAGCACGCTACCTGCTTCAACACCCATCGTTTGACACGATTAAACTCGCGTTAATCGACGTTGATATGGTGTTTATAAGTGGCATTACGCTAGCGATTTTACCTAATGAAGATCGCATTGCCTTGCTGCATTTGTTGGGTGAACTCAAAGCCCAAGGTGTCGAGATTGCTTTCGATAGCAACTTCCGCCCTGCGTTATGGCCACAAGACAACAACCATACAGTCAAAAACGTGTATCAATCCATGTACTCATTAACCGATGTAGCATTAGTGACGTTTGATGATGAACAGCTCCTTTGGAGAGACGCATCACCAGAGCAGACCATTGAGCGCCTCACAGCGCTTGGCGTCAGTAAATGCATCGTCAAACTGGGCGCAGAAGGTTGCCTCATTCAAGATTCCGGTGCGGCTTCGGCTCCACGAGCCGTACCAACTCATCCCGTCGCAGAAGTTGTTGATACCACTTCCGCAGGCGACTCATTTAATGGTGGATTTCTGTCTGCCTACCTAGCAGATACCGACCTTATTTCGGCGTGCCAGCGCGGCAATGCCATGGCGGGTGTCGTCATTCAACATCGGGGCGCCATCATCGCGAAAGAACTCACTCAATTAGCTATCAAGCCCATTTAAGGATTACCAATGCCTAGCATTAAAGAACAACTGAAAGCCCTGAAAGTTATCCCTGTTATTGCTATCGACAACGCTGAAGACATTATTCCTTTGGGCAAAGTCTTAGCAGAAAATGGCTTGCCTGCTGCTGAAATCACCTTCCGTTCAGACGCCGCTGTCGAAGCGATTCGTCTGCTTCGCGCCTCACAACCAGACATGCTGATTGGTGCAGGTACTGTGCTGAACCGTGAACAAGCCATCGCGGCAAAAGAAGCGGGAGCCACCTTCATTGTGTCACCTGGTTTCAACCCAAACACCGTTAAAGCTTGCCAAGAAATGGGTATCGATATCGTCCCGGGCGTGAACAATCCAAGCACCGTCGAAGCAGCTTTAGAAATGGGCCTCACCTTGCTCAAATTCTTCCCTGCGGAAGCGTCAGGCGGTATCAACATGGTGAAATCGTTACTGGCGCCTTACACCAACGTAGAGCTGATGCCTACCGGCGGTATTAACCCAGCCAACGTGAATGACTACCTCGCTATTCCTCGCGTCGTGGCCTGCGGCGGTACATGGATGGTTGATAAAAAGCTGATCGAAGAAGGCAACTGGGATGAGCTAGCTCGCCTAACTCGTGAAGCAGCGGCATTGGTGAACTGAGCCTATTCGGCGAACTAAACGGCCCTAGATATCAGGGCCGTTTTTTTGCAGAAAGATGGAGAAACAACATGGAAATGTGGTTCACGCAGTTGGTTGGCGGCGTCGCCTGTCTGGTGGGTATTTCTGCATTTTGGCAAAAAGACGACTTACGATTTCGCTATCAGATGATGGCATTTTGTTTCGTCATGAGTCTTCACTTTGCGCTTATGGGCGCAGCAGTCGCCACAACGGGTGTCGCCATAAACGGAGTGCGCAGCTTTGCTTCCGCCAAAACCCGCTCTCGCGTCGTCATGTGGTTTTTCATTGCTCTGATGTGGGCGATGACTGTCAGCAATATTTCCCACATTTTTGAATTGATGGCAGTGGTTGGGTCAACCGTTGCGACGTGGGCGCTGTTCACCTTGAATGGCATCGTTTTGCGCTCACTCATCTTGTTCAACTCTTCATGCTGGCTAGCACACAACCTGTGGCTAGGCTCCATTGGTGGAACAATTGTCGAATCCGCCTTTATCATCACCAACATCTTGACGATTTATCGGTTGTATTCGTCGCAACAAGCGACTCAAAGCCCCAGCCAAGTTTCCTAATCACGCGTTATCACTTTCCCTTGATCATCATGCGGCGCTAAATCGCCGCATGTTTAGGAGCAAAAATGTCACAAATCAAACCATTGAGTTGGAATGACCAATCAATCCCTCACAAGTTTTGGGTAGAGCAACAGGAGGATGGTTGCAAAATCTGCTTGGAAGTCATTAAAGACGTCGAACCAGAGCGGCTTTCTTTGGTCGTGCCCGACGTGGACATAGAGATGGTACTCACTGCATGGCAAGGACATGCAACCAATATTACGCCTGCTTTTGATGACGGTATTCTATTCACTCAAACCCGTGCGCTACTTAACTTACCTCAAGGATGCTTGCTTTGGGCTGTTACCCATATAAAACGCATAGATGACCTAAAAATGTCGGCAGATAAGCTCTTTTTTGTACCCTTGCGAACGATGGGTCAGTAAGGAAATGAGGTAGCTTTAACATCACTAGAATGCAAAAAGGCCGCTGAATCATCAGCGGCCTTTTCTAATTTGGCGGAGAGATAGGGATTTGAACCCTAGGTGGGCTATAAACCCACGCCGGTTTTCAAGACCGGTGCTTTAAACCACTCAGCCATCTCTCCGTTGTTGGAGCGCATACTAATGGTGGAAGGGAATACTGTAAAGCCCTTTTGTTGATCATAGCGTTCAAGTGCGCCTTTTTTAAACAAACCTGTTCTTTTTCCACCACTTTCATGCGATTTCGCACCTCTGACGGCTCAAATACCGCTTTGCCCGACTCATTGACCTCTAGCTGATTGCTCTATTTCTCAACTATGTGACTACACTGATAAAAAAGCCTTGCGCAATTGATAGGTAAGTCAATTCGATTTCCTGAACGCCCAACGTGCTAACAGTGACGAATTGATTAAGTCGTTCCATCGCTTCTACCTAGCCTCAAACACGCACAAGGGCATAACGCTAACGAGACAATAACGAGAGTAATGTCATGAAAACATCGGATCTGTTTGTTAAAGCGCTTGAGAATGAAGGTGTTGAATATATCTACGGGATTCCTGGTGAAGAGAACCTTGATTTTCTCAACTCACTGAAAGGTTCAAATATCAAACTTGTCCTTACTCGACATGAGCAAGGCGCAGGGTTTATGGCTGCAACTTACGGGCGTTTAACCGGAAAACCCGGCGTATGTCTTTCCACATTAGGGCCTGGTGCAACAAACTTCGTGACTTGTGCTGCGTATGCACAACTCGGTGCGATGCCAATGGTAATGCTAGGCGGTCAAAAGCCGATCAGAAAAAGTAAACAAGGTCGCTTTCAGATCGTCGATGTTGTGAATCTCATGAAACCCATCACCAAGTATTCCGAACAGGTTGTCGATGGTAACAACGTACCCGCGATGGTGAGAGAGGCGTTTCGTCTTTGTGCAGAAGAGCGCCCTGGTGCTGGATATTTAGAACTACCAGAAGACATTGCCGACGAGCAATCTGGCGCGACTGTCTTTGACGTGGTGCAGCACCGTCGCCCAGACGCCAATGAACTCTGCCTCGATCAGGCTGCGGAAATGATCAAAGAAGCCAAAATGCCGCTATTGCTGATTGGTGCAGGTGCCAACCGTAAACGCGCAAGCCAAGCATTATTGAAATTTATTGATGATACAGGCATTTATTTCTTCAATACCCAAATGGGTAAAGGGGTTATCGATGAACGCCACGAGCGCTTCATTGGTACTGCTGCTCTTTCCAGCCATGATTTCCTACACTGCGCGATCGAAAAAGCGGACCTTATCATCAACGTCGGCCACGACGTCATCGAGAAGCCGCCTTTCTTTATGGAAAAAGGCGGCACGAAAGTCATTCATGTGAACTTCTTTGCGGCACGTACCGATGAGGTTTACTTCCCACAACTCAACGTGGTTGGGGACATTTCGTCTTCCGTGAATCGATTAACTGAAAAAGTCGGCAAAATAGAGCAAGACATGAGCTACTTTGGTCGCGTCAAAGAAAACGTCGACGAGCGTACGACCAAGTATTTTGAAGATCGCCGTTTCCCAATGCTGCCACAGCGCCTTGTTAAAATCCTGCGAGACCAATTGGATGATGAAGACATTGTCACGCTGGATAACGGGGTTTACAAAATCTGGTTTGCTCGTAACTACCAGTGCCACTCAAACAACACCTTACTGCTCGATAACGCCCTCGCGACCATGGGTGCCGGCTTGCCATCCGCCATGGTCGCTAAACAACTCTACCCTGACAAAAAAGTCGTTTCTGTAAACGGCGATGGCGGTTTCATGATGAACTCGCAAGAGATCGAAACCGCAGTGCGCATGGGGTTAGATTTGGTCGTGATCATATTGAATGACAGTGCTTACGGCATGATCAAGTGGAAACAAGAAGGAATGGAGTTTGACAACTTTGGCCTCGATTTTGGTAACCCAGACTTTGTGAAATACGCCAACAGCTTTGGGGCAATTGGTCACCGTCCTGACAGCCATGACGAGTTTCAGTCAATCCTTAAGCACGCATTGAACAGCAAAGGCGTACATGTGATCGACCTGCCTGTTGACTACTCGCTCAATCACTCAATACTGAATGTGTTGATCAAAGAAAGCCGCTCAATCAAGTAAGAACGGAGAAATACTGACATGGCTGAACTTAATGTTTATCGCCCCTTTGATGGGGGGCTAATCCGTTCCATTCCGATGCAATCTGAGAGCGATGTTGAAACCGCCATTGCGAGTGCTCATGCGTTATTTGAAGACCGAACAACGTGGCTCGCGCCACACAAACGCATCGAAATTCTTGAGCGTGTGGTGGAAATCATGTCGTCGCAGGTTGAAGCCCTCACTCGCTTGGCTGCCGAGGAAGGCGGAAAGCCGTATGCGGACTCAAAAGTGGAAGTGCTTCGCGCCATCAATGGTGTAAAGCTTGCTGTAGAGCACATTCCACAAATCAAAGGTGAACAGATCCCGATGGGCCAAACCGCCGCATCAGTGAATCGACTTGCTTTTACGATTCGTGAGCCGATTGGTGTGGTGTCTTCAATCAGTGCCTTCAATCACCCTCTCAACTTGATCGTGCACCAAGTCATCCCCGCCCTTGCGGTGGGCTGTCCTGTTATCGTGAAACCGGCTTTAACCACACCGTTATCTTGCTTACGCTTGGTTGAAATACTACGCGAAGCCGGACTACCCAAAGACTGGTGTCAGGCCATTGTGTGTGAGAACGAGGCGGCGACGAAACTCGTCTCTGATCCTCGCATCAATTTCCTGTCTTTCATTGGGTCTTCGAAAGTGGGTTGGGCGCTGCGCTCACAACTTGCTCCCGGTACACGGTGCGCACTGGAGCACGGCGGCGCAGCACCTGTGATTGTTGATACCACCGCCAACATTGAAGAGGTGGTACCTAGCCTTGCCAAAGGTGGGTTTTACCATGCCGGGCAAGTGTGCGTATCTGTTCAGCGCGTTTATGCGCATCAATCCTTTTGCCGTGAATTGGCGATAAGAATTGCTGCAGCAGGTGAACAAATGATTGTCGGTGACCCTCTCAATCCCAATACGGAAATCGGCCCATTGATTCTTCCGAGAGAAGTGGATCGTGTTGACGATTGGGTGAACGAAGCCATTGAGGCTGGCGCGGAGCTATTGACGGGCGGTAAGCGGATTTCAGATACGTGCTACGCACCTACTGTTTTGCTCAACCCGCCTGAGAATGTGCGCGTTTCTCAAATGGAGATCTTTGGCCCTGTCATCTGTGTTTACTCCTACGGCGACAAGCAAGATGCGGTTAAACGGGCGAATTCACTACCTTTCGCGTTCCAAGCGGCTGTGTTTACCAATGATCTAGAAAATGCATTGCTACTAACCCAACAGTTGAACGCCACCGCGGTAATGGTCAACGACCACACTGCATTTCGTGTAGATTGGATGCCATTCGGCGGCCGAGATTCATCGGGTGTCGGATTAGGTGGCATTCAGTATTCAATGCATGAAATGACCCGCGACAAGATGCTGGTATTCAAAAGCCCAAATCTTTAAGTCACAGGCTTCCCATCGCGGGAACGATCACTAAAAATGAAAGGAACCGAATGTATCACTGCATTCGGTTTCTATTTCTTCAACAAGTGCCAGAACACCCTCAAACGCAGAGCAAATCAGTTTGCTTACCTTCCCCTTTTCTCTTCATTTATACGTGACCGATATTTTCATGCATGTTTGATGTGGATAAAAAATGACCACTCATATAGAATCCCCGCTCCTTGGGTAATATGACTTACCTTAAGCATTCAGACAGTGCATCAGGAGACCGTTTCTGTCTGCGTTTACACAAGCACAGGCAATACCTCATGCACATTCTTAAACTTAGCGGCACGCTCGCAGTAGCAACGCTTTGCATCCAGCTCGTCAACATGATGAGTGTCCGTTACCTTGATACTTCCAACTTATTGGTTTCCGCAGCGAAGATTTGTCTAGTCGCTATTCCATTCATGTATGTCGGCAGCGTCGGTTTCTCTGTTTATTACGGTAGCGGCGCGCAAAAATTCCCCTATGTTTCTCTGGTGCTGATGGCGGCGGGGTTTTCTACCTTGTTCGGTATTGTACTGACCTTATTCTTTCAAAAAGTCATACCCACACCCCAGCAGCTACTTGGCTGTGTGCTGTTACTGGCGGGCATTGGTGTTACGGTTCTGGGGAAAAGTGCGTGATGGTACTAAAGCGTTTTTGGAAAAAGTGAGTTGGAACCTGTATTCCCAGTCGTCTAGTTCAGATAACTTTAATTTGGGGAAAACGAAGTAGACGGCTTTGTTGTTCCAAAGTATTGGCTGCTCAAGCAGCCAAAAAAAGCTATTACCTATTGATCGGAAAAGAGCTCATATGTGTTAGGCATTTGCGTTCCACGTTTGAAGTTCCCACTCTTGAGCGCTAGCAAAACCATTAACTTTCGCATGTTTAGATACACTCAAACACCATAAGTTGTACGTTTCAATACAATCAA
Source organism: Enterovibrio makurazakiensis (assembly GCF_050336585.1). NCBI lineage: Bacteria > Pseudomonadati > Pseudomonadota > Gammaproteobacteria > Vibrionales > Vibrionaceae > Enterovibrio > Enterovibrio makurazakiensis. The sequence continues at coordinate 53,295 of NZ_JAKJSE010000011.1, read as the reverse complement.
GACGTGTCCATAAGCAACCTTTTAAATTGGCTCCATTGAGAACAATGCTGTCTAGTGGGCAATTCGGTGGGATTACTTCCAAGTGCTCCAAACACCATAAATATTTTAGGTACAAATTGAGGGCCTTTTGGGCTTGACCGATTCTTAGTCTTCCGTTGACTAAGATATGCCCATGCTTTTGAGACAATACATTACTTATATTTACAATATTTATTTCATGTTTTGACTGAGAAACTGAAGTCGTGTATTTCTTTGAAAGATTGACCACCATTTCCCGAAAATCATCTCTAAATTTTTTGCGATCTCTTGGGTTTTCACTACTGTACGTTTTACATCTTGATAATGCGGCCTGAACTGCGTTTTTAGACGCTCTATCCTTATCATTCGTCTTAACTTTTTTAAGAAAATTCGACTTAGATTGATTCATTAATCCTCCTTTATTATGAAATGCCTAACGTTAGTACAACGGGCGTTTACTAACCAAAACTGTTTGAAACGGCTAAAACAACGTTTTTAGAAAAATGCGCCACGAGTAAACGTCCCGTTCATGCCTTTGTTAGGGCTCAATTCCTAGCGAGCTGGACGCTTTCCAAAGATGTTATGTATATGAGGTTTTAACTCATCATCAACTAACCATACATCTGGATATGGCGCATAGAAGAAGCGATCTGTGTTTAATATAATTTTTGTATTTATCAACCCAGCAAATACCTTATTGGCATTGAAAACCCCTTCTTGAAATGGCTCGTTTCTTCCCACTAGAACCGCTTTCCTACTTACTGGGATTGACAACTCAGTACTTGGGGTTTCTAACCCATAATAAAAACCAGAACCACCATTTGGATGATTGAGTAGGAAAGGGTTGTCCGAGGTCAGGAAATTGACGTCTTCATCTGATGCCACATATAAGCGATAGTACTTTTTACATAGGGATGCCATCACCGTGCTTATAAGTCTTATCTCAGATTTAATAATGTCAGTTTGAGTGTAATTAAAGTCACTGGCATTCGAGATTTTCACTCCATCAGCAATACTGTCTACTATCTCTTTTGCTCGCGTAAGTGGCGCTTCAAGCAGTGCTCTATTGGAAGGTGTACGCAAGTATAAAGTTGCTGCAAGCAGCAACAAGTTTTGCATTTCATCTTTCGAAGGAAGAGTAGAGTTTCTCGCAATATGGTCGATTGAACTTTTTATCTTTGGTTCAATTTCTTGTGCATACCATTTTTCAACAAGCAATGAATCTTTATGCTCTATTGAGTAGTAATCCCTTTTTTTACAACTCTTTACAGGGCTAGTAGAAAACGCTTGTCCACTTTTTACAGGGACGGACCAAAACGACGCTTCTTTGGTTGCTTCAACTGTAAACCCTGACAGATACGAAGCTGGAATAAAATGATGACCTGCTTGCCTTCCCATACGACTCTCTTGTGCCCTAACAATTTATTAGATCCCAAAGTGGGGTGATTAAACATCCCACTTTGGGATTTTTTATGCATTTCATGAATGCGAGTTTCTGATATAACCTTATGTTTTTATGAGGGTATCACGAAGATCCCCAAAATCCGCAACGAGAAAACGTGACAAAATAGGGCATTTCCACACACTTCACGTTTGGTATTAGGAAATCTATGGAAAGCTCTCGTTGTGGGAGTGAGTGGGTTGGCTTTTGCCAACGCAGAATGGGGCACAAACCATTTAAGGTGATCGACCTAAACCGCTTTGCGACAGCACGGTAAGAATCGCATCCTAGTAGATGAGCAAAAGACTCTTCCACGTAAATTTCAGATACAAAAAAGCCCCGCTATTTCTAGCGAGGCTTCGTTGTGTTGGCGGAGCGGACGGGACTCGAACCCGCGACCCCCGGCGTGACAGGCCGGTATTCTAACCAACTGAACTACCGCTCCAATTCTGTATGAAATCCGGTTTTTCAACCCAACTTCTAGAATGTGGCGGAGAGATAGGGATTTGAACCCTAGGTGGGCTATAAACCCACGCCGGTTTTCAAGACCGGTGCTTTAAACCACTCAGCCATCTCTCCGTTGTTGCCGCGAATATTACTGTCCTATTGGGGGCGTGTAAACCCCTTTTCTACTCCAAACAAACCAAACGCTCAAAAAGCCAGCAAACCTCGGTTTTTTATCGCTATATGTGTCAAAAAGATAACATCCTTGAACACTCCATTCAGAATTTTCACCTTTCTGAAATATCTTTACATCGCTCCCCTTCCGTCCGCTACAATATTGGCCTCGACCATGATCCAAGAGTATTCAGATGCGACGCTACGTGATTGCCCTTTTACTTTCGCTTTTTACCCTTTCAACGTCATTTGCCCAAGAAACGACAGAAAACATCAAGGGAGCTGCTTGCTTAGTTTCCGATGACCAAGGGCGAGTGCTTGTCACCCACGATATTCTTAACAACCGTATTTCAATTCCTGGTGGCTATGTCGACAGCGATAACCCTGCCGATGCCGCCATTCGTGAAACGTTGGAAGAAACCGGTATTCCTGTAATTGCCGTTGGCGAATTGGCTCGGATGGGTAACGCTATCTTATTTGATTGCCAAGCAACGTCGTCAATCCCTGTGGCTAATACCCAATATAACAAGGCTGCCGTCGCCGCATGGGAAGCCGAACACTTTGGTCGAGAAGTGCGAGCGGTATACATGATGAAGCCCAATCAGGAGATGCTTGATAACGCACGCTTCCCTGAGCAAGTAAAACTGTTTCCTACACTGCTTGAATCAGCCACATCGAGCCCGATTGAATCATTGGATGATTTCAGCGCCCTCGCCTCGCCGTTTACGGTGTGGAATGCTGGGCTGAACCGAGGCTTCCAACAGGCGGTTCTCGCGCTGCCGGCTCCAACTGCCACTGTGCTGATTAAATTGCTGGACAATTCATCTGCATTGGGCAGCGGTGTGCTGTTCTTTTTACTGATCCCATTGGCAATGGCCACGGGCGGGATAAAACGCGCCGCTGAGGTTTTATTTGTCACCATCGTCGCGACTGTCATTGTCACCTTCGGCAAGCTCTACTTTGGTGTCCCGCGTCCGTTCTATGTTTTTCCTGATTTACAGTTAAGCGGCGCATCGGGTTTTGCATTTCCAAGCGGACATACTGCCACCGCCTTTGCTGTTTGGGGATTAGTGTACTCATGGATTAAACAATCGGGTCGTCGCGCTACTCTGGCTATCTGGCTGGTTCCCGCCACGCTTGTTGCACTCAGTCGTGTGTATCTCGGCGTTCACTATGTGACGGACGTAATAGCAGGCGCAGTTGTCGGCGTGCTAGTGATATTATTAGCGCAATCGCTTTCACAACGCATGCTTTCCAGCCGACTCTGGTTAACCATGGGTGCGCTTTGCGTTCCTTTTGCATTAACCCAAATACAGCCCCTGTTCCTTTATTGCACTGCATTTTCATTTGCCTTCGCGGCTGTGTCCTATTTGTCTAAATATCCACCTGAACAAAGTTCAGTACCGATGAGAGCAAAAGGCTTTGTGGTTAGCTTTACTGGCGTTGCTCTATTGGCGGCTGCACTGTATGTGGTGTCTCAAGTCTCTCGCTCAAGCATTGAGATATTGGTGTCAAACACCCTGGGCATGGTAATACTCGCCATTTGGCTGGGTTGGGGAACGCTGAAGTGGGGTTCAAAGACGAGGTCTACGAAAGCTGGGTTTTCTAAAACTAAGTCTTCAAAAACGCGATAACAAACGGTATGAGCAATATTAAAAGCTTCCGATAATAGACAAAAAAAGAGCGCCTTTTGGCGCTCCTTTCTCTACATGCGTTCGAATTAGTCTTTGGCGGCATCCGCCAACTCTTTCTCTGCATCATGGTCAATTTCAACATCCAAAATTGCACCCGCGTTTGGATCATTGAAGACTGACTCATCAAGCTTACCTTCGCTTTTCGCAACGATACAGCTAACAGTCGCATCACCGGTTACGTTAACCGCGGTACGAACCATATCAAGCAGACGGTCAACACCCAAGATCAGGCCAATGCCTTCTAGTGGAAGACCAACCTGCGCGAATACCATCGACAGCATGATCAAGCCTACTCCAGGAACACCCGCCGTACCGATAGAGGCTAATACTGCCATCACGATAACTGTCAGGTAGCCACCAATGCCAAGGTCTACGCCATAAATGTTCGCAATGAACACCGTGGCTACACCTTGCATGATTGCCGTACCATCCATGTTAATGGTGGCACCGAAAGGTACGGTGAATGAACCCACAGAGTTCTTCACGCCTAAACGCTCAGTCACTGTACGCAATGTTACTGGGATTGTTGCATTCGAGCTTGCAGTACTGAATGCGAACACTTGCATGCTGCGTACTTTTTTCATGAAGGTCGCAATGTTCAAGCCAGTAAAGACTTTCAGGAACGTTGGCAACACAACAAAGAGGTGAAGTAGAAGCACACCGATCAACACCACAACGTAACCAATCAGCTCAGCAAACAATGCCAAACCTAGGCTTGCCATGGCTTTTGCAATCAAGCAGAACACTGCATAAGGTGCGATTTCCATGATGACGGTAACCATCTTCATCATCACTTCGTTTAGCACTTCAATGAGCTCAACGACTTTCTTCGCAGGCTTGCCGACCATCAAGATACATACACCCATCAAGATAGCGAAGAAGATGATTTGCAGCATTTCACCTTCAGATAGCGCACTGACTGGGTTGTTTGGAATGATATCGATTAAAACTTGAGATAGCGGTGGCGCGTCTTTTCCTGTGAAAGCCACATCCGCAACCATGTTCATGCCTGCACCAATACCACTTAATGAAGACACGGTAATTGCAATCGCAATCGCAATCGCTGTCGTCATTAGATACAGGAGGAAGGACTTACTACCCACACGTCCCAGCATTTTGATATCGCCAATCCCGCACACACCACATATGAGTGAGAAGAGGACAAGCGGCACTACCATCATTTTTAACGCGTTCACAAACATCTTGCCCACGACGTGGAACAGACCGTTTGTAATGTAGGTATCGACGAATCCACCCGCTGGATTCAAGCCGAAAATATTGATTGCCAATCCAAGAATAATACCGGCGACTAAGCCGATAACAACCTTGGCAGTCAGGCTCATCTTGCCATCACTGTTCGTTGTTGTGTTTACCATATTGCCTCCATGACTAGGTCTATTATCCAGTCATGAAAACCCTTTCTTTTTCTGTTCTCTCATGGCGTTCAGTGCAAACTGACGGGCTGACCTTTGAATAATTAGTCACTATGGAGTGATATTCCATTCACAACACAATATAAAAGTGAGATCAGCTTAAAATTAACCAAATGGAGACGTAAATATCTGGGGTCTTCATAACGGGCAATAGATATATCCTGAAAAGGAAATTCACACTGTCTCATTAGTGAGTCGACACGGACATTTTGTTAATATAACGTTAAATCCATATCCTGAAGCGGCATAGCCCACACGAATGTTTCGCCATTTCAGCGATACTCATGCGATGAAAAAGGATCACTGTCACTGAACCGAGATGATGACAGCATCTTGCGGTACAATGGCGCCATCAACCAAAAACTCGTCGTGACCATGAGCAATTGTCCCGAGTGCGGAGACGCACTAACTTGTACCGCTGAATCCGGAAACTGTTGGTGTATGCAGTTCCCGAATGTCCTTCCAGTCAACGATAAGGCGAATCTGGCTTGCCTTTGCCAAACCTGCTTAGCAAAGAAAGTGAACGCCCAACTCAGCGAGATCTATCAAACCTACACCACCAACGAACTCATTCGCCTTGCTAAACCTTATGCAGCAATTACTCAGCTTGTAGACGGGTTGGATTACACAATGGAAAACGGCTTTATGGTGTTTTCCGCGTGGTATCACTTAAAACGTGGCACTTGCTGCGGAAACGGTTGTCGGCATTGCCCGTTTGGTAAATCGCCAGATTCCTTGGTTGACCAAGAAGATCCTTTTAACAACGTGGGCTAAGTCACTGACGCAAAGTCATTCTTCAACGACAATTCGCGCCCTCTGTTTTACTGACCCAAAAACAACATCGAAACAATAACCATGAAAATAGTCGCCGTTACCGCTTGCCCAACAGGCATTGCTCACACTTATATGGCTGCTGCTGAGTTGAAAAAGGCAGCGCTGCAATCGGGCATAAACATCAACGTTGAAACACAAGGTGCAATGGGTATTGAAAACCCTTTGAGTATCCAAGACATCGCGCGCGCAGATGTGGTGCTTATTGCCTCTGACATTGAGATAGAAGATCGCGCTCGCTTCTCTGGCAGCAAGATACACTGCGTGACGATTGAAGAAGTGCTGACTGACCCACAATCCGTATTGGCCCGCTGCAAAGGGTTATGATCACGCGACGGATCACCTTCTTTATTGGTAAAGAAGGGCTACCAGCATGGAGGCTGAACCGTTTAAAGACCTTGGCGGGACATTTCCGATCGGTCACTATTTTTGTGAATTTATCACAGCGTAAATCTGCCAACGCAGAACAACCCATGCACATTCTCAGCCTAAGTGCTTTGCCGAACGATCTGTGTCAACTTCAGATAGAAGGCAACGATGCAGAACTTGCATCAATGGTGCTCACGGCTTTTGTTGAAGAAAACGCTGTGCTGATTTCTGGCGGAAAGTCTTCTGCTCCTATCATACCGTCAGAATACGAAACCTTGCCCTTTCATTGCATGATTCACCGGGTGCCAAATGCCGCTCTCGATAAACACGGACTCTTGGCACACTTTGCTTTGCTCGTGGCGGAAGATGAATGCAAGCACGGTAATCTGGTTGATCAAGAAACCTTGTTTGATGCCTTGTACAAACGCGAAGCTGTGTCTTCAACAGGAATGGGGAATGGCATTGCTCTCCCTCACGTAATGCTGAACAGCATTAAGAATGCGCATTTAATGATTGCTGCCACCAGCTCTCCGCTTGATTGGGCGTCTCAACGTGGCGATGTAACCTGTGTGATTGGGCTGATGTTACCAACGCCTCCAATACGTGAACACTTGGTGGCTTTCTCTGGTTTCTCTCAACAGCTGATTGAAGAGGAATTTTGCGGCTACCTAACCCAAAACAAACAATCAGACGTGCTTGAACTCATTATTTTAAACGCACTCAATGTGACGTTTCGCTGAACGCTTTATTTGCTCCTCGATACTCAGATGGCGTCATGCCAGTTTTGGATTTGAATACGCGATAAAAATAGTTCACATCCTGAAAACCACAGCGTGTCGCCACTTCATTCAAACGAAAGTCATAGCGTTTAAGCATGAACTTAGCGCGATCAATCCTCACCCACGTAATGTAATCTGCCATTCGCATGTGGCCTTGTTGGCGAAACAGGCGTGACAAGTGGTTGGGGGTCATGGTGAAGCGCTGAGCGATAGATTCACGTGTGATTTGGCGGTGAAAGTTCTCTTGTATATAGATACAAATGCCTTGGTAGAGATCTTCCACACGATTACGTGTTCCCGCCACAGGCGACGCGAGCATTTGCTGGCAATAGCTTAGCAGCGCATGCAACAAGTGTTCATCCATGGGTTTTCTAACGGGCTCGGTCGCCAATGTATTCAACGCGCTAAGAATATGATCGAGCGCGTGACCCGTCCGAGTCTGAATACTGAATTTCTGAACATCATAAAAGCTAGGTTGATTTTTGGCTTTACTCACCAAGCTAAACCCAAGCTGCCGCTTACCAAATAGCAAACTCAGCACCGAGCAATCTGTATCCCAGTTTGGTTGATTCCAGCTATTCGGTGGCACAAACAATGCGTCGCCCGCCAGCAACTTCACTTCACTGATGGTTTTATCTGGGTTTTCGAGCTGATTCGGGTACTCACCACTGATCACCAACTCCAAACGTGGAAAGTTCACCTGATAGCTAAATGGCGGCGGTGTGACTTGATCACTCGCAAACCAGATACGGTTGAAGTTCTCACGCTCTGCCAGCAAATTCTCCAATAACAGTTGAAAAACCTGACTCATCAATATCCTCAAATTCCCATGCCATTAACGGGGCGATTATGCGACCTCCCCTCCCGCACCACTAACCATTCTCTGAGATATCACTCAATAGCGTGAACTGGCTCAACAARATGCTCGACCTCACCACAAAACCTAGTTACTTATTTCTAGCCACATCCATTAGCCATCATTTTTTAAAATCTCACCTTCAGACCCAAAATTATAATAAATATCTGTTATATAAATGATTTTACACTCCAATAACGAAATCTGACTATCTACATTTAATGGGATTATGATCACAGCAGGAATTCAGTGTTACAAATATCCAGTAAAAGCCTTTTCTCTGCTCTTTCTGGTTTGGGGCAATACATCGAAAATAGTCACATCGGCTAACGCCATCAATAAGAACAATTTATCTAGGGGTGACTTCATGATTACAAAGCTAATCAATGAAAATCTGATTTGCCTAAACCTGAGCGCAACAACCAAAGAAGCCGTGTTTGTCGAGATGATCGAACTGCTTCACGCTCAAGGTCGAGTGAACGACAAACAGCAGTTTCTGGCAGACATTCATGCGCGTGAAGAGCTAGGCAATACTGGCTTTGAGGATGGCGTTGCCCTTCCTCACGCGAAAAGTGCTGCAGTGATTGAACCTGCTGTTGCTATCGGCATCAGTCGTCAAGGTATCGAGTACGGTGCTGAAGACGGTCAACCTTCTAAACTCTTTTTCATGATTGCTTCGCCTGATGGCGGTGCTAACCACCATATTGAAGTGTTGGCTGAGCTATCGTCCAAGTTGATTGAAGATGGTTTCATCGACCAATTCATGAATGCAGAGAACTCAGAGCAAGCATTGGCGTTACTGCTAGAGAAAAAAGCGCAAGAAGACTCACCTCAAGCCAACAAAGGCCTATTGATTGGTGTCACTGGCTGCCCTGCTGGCGTTGCGCACACTTACCTTGCTGCAGAAGCGCTAGAGAAAGGCGCGGCGGCACTCGGTTTTGAGATGAAAGTCGAAACCAACGGCTCGATTGGCGTCAAAAACAGCCCAACCGCTGAAGAAATCGCACGTGCGGAAGCCATCATTGTCAGCTGTGACAAGCAAGTCGACATGGCACGCTTTGCCGGAAAACGTTTGATTAAAACAGGCGTAAAAGCGCCAATCAAAGACGCAAAGGGTTTGATCAACCAAGCGCTACAAGCGCCAGAATATGTTGCCTCTGCGGACGACAACGCGACCAATTCAGGTGAAAGCAAAGCGTCACAAGCGCGTTCTGACTTGTATCGCTACCTGATGAACGGCGTGTCTCACATGATCCCGTTTGTTGTAACGGGTGGTCTACTTATCGCATTGGCACTCGCTATCGGTGGTCAACCTACCGAAGCTGGCATGGCGATTCCGCCAGATAGCCTTTGGAACAAAGTACTTGATGTAGGTGTGGTCGCATTCACACTGATGATCCCTATTCTTTCTGGCTACATTGCTTACGCGATTGCTGACCGCCCAGGTCTAGCACCCGGCTTGATTGGTGGCTGGATTGCCAACAACGGTTCTTTCTATGGTGCTGAAGCAGGTACAGGCTTTATCGGTGCTATCGTTGCGGGTCTGCTGGTAGGTTACTTTGTGAAATGGGTAGCTACACGCAACTACCACAAGTTCATTCAGCCTCTCGTTCCTATCATGATCGCACCTATCACGGGTAGCTTGTTCATCGCGAGTTTGTTCATCTTCGTTATCGGCGCGCCAATTGCGGGTTTGATGGAAGGCTTGAACGCAATGCTAACCAACATGAGCTCAGGCAACGTAATTCTTCTGGGTATTGTACTGGGTGGCATGGCCGGCTTTGACATGGGTGGTCCATTCAACAAAGTGGCGTTCCTGTTCTCGGTTGGCATGATTGCAAGTGGTCAAACGCAATTCATGGGGGCAATGGCTTGTGCAATCCCTGTTGCTCCACTTGGTATGGCACTGGCCACTGTAATTGGCCGCAAGTTCAACATCTTTGAAGATTCAGAAATTGAAGCGGGTAAAGCATCGGGCGCTATGGGTCTGGTGGGTATTTCTGAAGGTGCGATTCCATTCGCAGCCCAAGACCCAATGTCTGTTATCCCTGCGAACGTTATCGGCTCAATGGTTGCGGCTGTGATGGCCTTCTCATTCGGTATCACTAACAGCGTGGCACACGGTGGCCCAGTGGTTGCCCTTCTGGGTGCGATGAACAAGCCTGTTCTTGCGCTGGCTTGTATGGCTGCAGGTGCGATTGTGACCGCTCTGGTTGCTGTTTCGCTGAAGAAGATGCGCCAAGCCAAAGCACAAAATGCAGCTACCGTTAACGCTGTGTAAGTAAGAACGATGCGCTCCCTTATATTCAGGGAGCGTTTTCGTGCATTGATTTTCTTGCGTTGACACATCTATCCAGGGTTTAACTTCTGGTAAACTTTCCCCAGATATTTAACGAGTCCAAAAACCACAATGACTGCATATTTTTATCCTCTCAACAACGTGATTCAAGATTACGCTTGGGGCAGCTACACCTCGCTGAATACCCTTTTTGGCATCGCAAACCCTGAGAATAAACCGCAAGCTGAAATCTGGATGGGCGCTCACCCAAATGGTTGTTCGACAATCCTTGTTGATGGTCAAGAAACCCTGCTTTCTGATTTCATTAACAAAGACATGTCAGCCATTATTGGCGCGAAAACCGCGGAAACGTTTGGCGAGTTGCCGTATTTGTTCAAAGTGCTGTGCGCCGAAAAAGCACTTTCCGTGCAGGTTCACCCAAGCAAAGCACAAGCAGAAGCTGGTTATGCGAAGGAAGAAGCGGCAGGCACTCCTCTGTCAGCGAGCTTTCGTAACTACAAAGATCCTAACCATAAACCTGAGCTGGTTTACGCCCTGACGTCTTACACGGCAATGAATGGCTTCCGCGATTATGCGGAAATTCTGGCCTTCTTCCACCAGCTCAATATCGACGTGCTGTCTGAGCTAGTTGCCAACCTTGATGCTAACCAAAACGAGCAAGGGCTAAGTGCATTCTTTAAAGCCTTGCTTTCACTAGATGGCGAGCAAAAAGACACCGCAGTTAAAGCGTTACTGGATTTTGCCGCAAACAACCAAACCGACGAACTGTATTCGTTGTTAATGACATTGTCTGAGCAATACCCGGGTGACATTGGCCTATTTTCGCCGCTGATCCTAAACACGTTAACGCTTCAACCTGGTGAAGCCATGTTCCTCGATGCATGTACGCCACACGCTTACATCAAAGGAACTGGGCTTGAGATCATGGCGAACTCAGACAACGTGCTTCGTGCAGGTTTAACACCAAAGCATATGGACGTTGAAGAACTTATAGCGTGCACCCGCTGCGTACCGATGCCGAAAGACACTATTCTTCTTTCACCAAACTCGAATGTTAAAAGCAATGTGAAGATCTACCCAATTCCAGTTCCTGATTTTAACTTCGGTGTTTACCAGCAAACGGACAATGAACCTCTGCACACTACCAGCGCAGAAATTCTAATTGCCATTGATGCGCCACTGACCGTCTCTCACGCCAAGGGTGAAAGCGTCACGCTGCAAAAAGGTGAATCCGTTTTTGTTCCCGCGTTTGTCGGTGAATACTTAGTGACTTGCAGCGGTTCATTTGCCCGCGCATTTAACTAACAGATTTAATTGACCGAGTTACCGCGAGTCTGTGTCCCCCTCACAGGCTTGCAACCTAACACCTTAAGTCTAAAGAAGCACCGGTAACATTCGGGCTTCTTTGTTTCCCTTTCAGGTTTATCTCAATGCACATGATATTTACCTACTCTTACTTTCTATTTCACCATCCACTTTAACCACTCCCTTTAATCACCTGCTTTAGTCACCTGCTTTAACCGTCTGTTTTAATTAATTTAAAAACCATTCACACACCTTGCCCACGACAATGATTGCATATATTTCCAGGCAAAATGTCTAATATTATTTAACACCTGTATTCCCTCTATTGAGAATGTGTTGCGTAGAATAAATACGCTAACATGTTTCATACTTCAACTATGTTTAATGTATGAATTTGCCCCTACCATTGCCCAGAGTTCTGGCGTTATTTTTCTACATGGATAGAAACTGGCGACCTGAATATACGGCGTACTCGAGGGAGTATTTGACCAAGATAAGAAAGCGCTTTCATGTCTAATCAAATATTGAGTACACAGTCGAAAGACAATTGGAAGACCCTCGGAGGGGCATCATGCTCAAAGGAAAAATCATCGTGTCAGGAATGACCTCGTTGGCCATTTTGTCTGGCTGCTTTTATGAATCAAAAGTGCCTTACTTCCCAGACTGGCCTCAGATAAACAGTGCAATTGCGAAAGATCCTGAGATAGAGCGTCGCGTGTCGGACATTCTGGTGCAAATGACGCTGGAAGAGAAAGTCGGGCAAATGATCCAGCCCGATCTACGCAGCGTGACACCGGAAGAAGCCAAAGAATATAAACTCGGCTCCATTCTTAATGGCGGAGGCGGTTGGCCTGATGGCAACAAATACGCCACAGCACAAGATTGGGCGGATGAAGCAGACAAATACTATTTGGCGCTTGAAGAAGGCTATGCCGATCGCGGCTTTCGCATTCCGTTCATGTGGGCAACAGATGCTGTTCACGGACATAACAATGTGTTCCGCGCGACCGTTTTCCCCCACAACATCGGACTCGGTGCCGCTAACAACCCATCACTGATCAAAAAAATCGGTCAAGCCACAGCGCAAGAAGTGGCTGCCACTGGCCTTGACTGGACATTCGCCCCCACCGTTGCCGCCCCACGTGATTATCGCTGGGGACGCGTGTACGAAGGCTACTCTGAAGACCCTGAAATCATCTACCAATACGCATCGCAAATGGTTGAAGGATTACAAGGTGGCGCCAGTGGACTGAAAAGTGAAAATCATGTCATCTCCAATGTGAAGCATTGGCTCGGAGACGGCGGCACCACCAAAGGTGCTGACCGTGGTTCGAATGAATACACCGAAGAGTACTTGCGGAACATACACGCCACAGGCTACTTTTCTGGCTTGGACGCGGGCGCACAAGTGGTCATGACCTCTTTCAACTCCTGGGACAACGACGCCAACTATGACGTCATGGGAACTGACAACTACAACAAGAAGCTTCATGGCAGTAAATACATCGTCAACGATGTGTTGAAAGACAAAATGGGCTTTGATGGGTTGGTCGTCACAGACTGGAACGGACACAGTGAAATCAATGGTTGTACCGCAGGCAATTGCCCTCAAGCGGTTCTCGCAGGCAACGACATCTTCATGGTGACGGCCCGCAAAGACTGGCAAGCCTTTTACCGCAATGTGATTGTCCAAGTGAACGACGGCACGATCCCAATGTCTCGCATTGATGATGCGGTCACCCGTATTTTACGCGTAAAAATGCGTGCGAATCTTTGGGAGAAGCCACAACCCTCGCTACGTCGTCTCGCTGGTAAACAAGAGATTTTAGGCTCTGACGCGCACCGAGAATTGGCGCGGACTGCGGTGAGCGAATCCCTTGTTTTGCTAAAAAACAAAGATAAAGTGTTGCCTCTTTCCAACAATCAATCCTACTTAGTCTTAGGCAGTGCTACACATAACATTCAGAAACAAACGGGCGGTTGGTCTCTCACTTGGCAAGGCACAGAAAATACGCTTGAGAATGACTTCCCGGGTGCAACCACCATGTTAATGGCCATGCAACAGCAAGTCGGCGAAGACAATGTTTATACTGATGCTGATGCCGCTCCCGATGATGCCATTGCTGTTGTTGTGATTGGTGAAGACCCATACGCTGAAATGTTTGGTGATATCAACGCCACAAAAACCCTTGAATACGCTACGTTGAAATCGGCATATGGTGCCGATCTTCGGTTGATAAAATCACTGAAAGAACGCGGTTTGAAAGTCGTTACCGTGTTTTACTCCGGTCGCCCACTGTATGTGAACGATGAGATCAACCATTCTGATGCCTTCATCGCCGCATGGTTACCGGGTACAGAAGCAGGCGGTATTACGGATGTGTTGTTCCGTGAAAATCGTCAAGATTTTCGCGGTCGTCTCTCGTTTTCTTGGCCAAACACCAAATGCTCGACCACCATCAATCGCAAAGCACCAAACCTGATGGATTATGAAACGCCAGAGATGGAACAAGATATTGAAGGTGACCACGCTCCGCTCTTTGCTTATGGCTATGGCTTGTCTTACAACAAGAAAAAGAGCAGTAAGGTCACCACTGATCTCGATAACCTTCCTCTCGACCCGCGTGAGTATGGCTGCGGCTTAGATGCGCCAGATGACGGTATTGCAACCACTAACCTTGAGATCTTCGGACGCTCTGCATCCGATGAATTCGTCCCGCGTATTGCTGGGTCATCAAACGGTTGGGCGGGTGTGACTGTATCCAATGGCTCTCCAACCAGTATTGGTTCAATCACCACGACACCTATTGACCATCTGCACCAACAAGATGCCATTAACGTGAAGTTTACTGGTGAAGCACCAGCACAAGTGTACATGCAAACACCTAACGAGCAGACGGTTGATAAACAAAGCTACCTCAACGCCGATGCCACGCTGCAATTCGACATCGACATGAAATCTCAAGCGCCAGACAGCATGGTGCTCGCGCTTCACTGTCAGTGGCCTTGCCTCGGACAAGTGGCTGTCCACAAAGTGCTGCCAGCTCCGACAGGAGCTAACGAAACACAGTGGACGACCATTAAGATCCCGCTTGAATGCTTCGCCGATGAGGGCATGGCATTTTCTATCCTCAATACACCATTCCTGATTTACGCAGACCAAGAGGTTGAATTTAACCTTGGTGAAGTGCGTTACGTGCCGAAAAGTATCGACCCTGCTGACGATGCCATCAGTTGTGACGATCTGAAAGCGCCGACATTGCCGCCGTTAGAAGGCGAAACGGTCGATGTGTGGGAAGCGTGGGAACCCAACCTCGTCACATGGCAGGCACGAACCGACACGTGGGAGAGCCTTGAAGATCACGTCGTGGTATCAGGTAACGACCCTTCTGATTCAACACATGAATTCACCGTTAGTTATGACCCTAACAGCCCCGAATTCTTCAAAGGATTGGTGCTGGTGCAAGGAGAAAACCGCAACTTGGTCAATTTCACGTCAGGGCAGCTAACCTTCGACATTTATGTCGAAAGCTATGGCACACCAGCGAACTCTGGCGAAACCCAAAGTGAGAGTATTGTAGTGAAAATGGAGTCCACGGCGGGCTCGGGTAACGATTATCCTTTGGGGTATTTGGCGACGGGAGAATGGCATGAAATATCAGTGCCCGTTTCGGAGCTAAATACTGGCGCGCTGGACATCACTAAGGTGAACAAACCCTTTGCTACATTGGCTGAATGGGATGCGTCACAAGCGGGCGTGGTGTATCGAGTAAGAAATATTAAACTGGAGATGTAACACGGCCACGAATACGCGGTGGTGATATGCATCTTACGTATTCATCTAACATCATTTAGCCAGCACACACAAAGGCGACCGCTTCTTAGGTCGCCTTTTCTTTGTCAGGAAGACTGAATATTGATGCTGTTACCATCACCTCACGAGTCAACGCGGCTTTTGAGACGATGAAAGCAGAGAAATCCATTGGGCTGAGGTAACATTTGCCCTGAGTACTTTTCATCGTCATCGCTTAATGCCCCAGCCCAATGAGGCGTTTTGTTCGACGGTATTGTTACCAAAGCTAGGCGCTGATTAAGCTGCTCTTTTTCCAAGGACAGGATGTAAATAAGAAGGATGATACATGCCATTTGATACCATGACGTTTTGCTATCCATGGCGTCCCTATCAATCCCGAGTACTGAACGCGGTGCATGAGCACCTCAATGACAAACGTCTGCACATCGTCGCCGCTCCTGGAGCGGGGAAAACCACACTCGGCCTCGAAGTGTTTCGTATCCTGAGAAAACCAACGTTAGTCCTTTCGCCGACACGTGTTATTCGTGATCAATGGATAGACAGACTGAAAGATTTTTGTGCCACAGACGACGCTCAATCCCTTGATTGGGTCAGCCAATCCATCAGCAGCCCTAAAACACTCACATCGATTACTTATCAAGCGTTGCACGTCAAAATGGCAGACTCGCTTGAAGCAGACCAATTGACTGACGAAGAAAGCGAGGAAGCTGAATTACTCGAAAATGACTATGGATTGAAAGGCGATGAGCTCAATCACTTCATTCAA
Source organism: Enterovibrio makurazakiensis (assembly GCF_050336585.1). Lineage (NCBI taxonomy): Bacteria > Pseudomonadati > Pseudomonadota > Gammaproteobacteria > Vibrionales > Vibrionaceae > Enterovibrio > Enterovibrio makurazakiensis. The sequence continues at coordinate 37,072 of NZ_JAKJSE010000011.1, read as the reverse complement.
TTGATCGAACGCCATAACATCGAAGTTCTGATCCTAGACGAAGCTCACCACTTAAGAAATGAATGGTGGCGAGCATTAGAAAAGGTCTGTGAGCATTTCCCTAACATTACCTTAGTCTCACTCACTGCCACTCCGCCTTATGATTCACAAGGCCACGAATGGTCGAGGTATGAAAAACTTTGCGGCCCCATTGATGAAGAAATTTCAGTGCCAGAACTCGTCAAAGCTGGCACATTGTGCGCGCATCAAGATTACCTGTGGGCATGCAATGCCACGTTATCGGAAAAACAGCAGATTGAAGAATATGACCAGAGAGTGTCCACGCTCTGCCACTCATTGATTGAGAGTGAAGCCTTCGAAAATGCTGTGTTGTCCCACCCTTGGCTGCATCAAGATGACATAGAGCAAGCGCTGCTCAAAGAGCCAGAAATCGCCATCGCAATCCTCAGTTTTATAAAAACCAAGGGTCTGTCTACCGACATAGCGCTCAAGCAGCTATTAGATCTCACGCATGACGATATACCTGAACTCGGGCGTCACCACTGGCAAGTGTTGATCGCGGCGCTGCTGTTTTCTAACACTTACCAACACCAAAATGAGCACCTGCTTTTTGTTGAACAATTAAAGAAACAACTGAACACGTCAGAGTTACTTAGCAAGCGCGAACTATCACTAGAACGTTCAAAACGACTTGAACGTACGTTGTCACTCAGCGCCTCAAAAATTGAAGGTTGTTGTAATATCCACCAGCTCGAGTTCCAGCAGCGTGGCAGTGACCTTCGACAAGTGATTCTAACGGATTACATCCGCGATGAAGCCCTTATATCCGGAATGGACACTGGCGAGGTCAATCTCGGGGCATGGCCAATATTCAATGCCATCACCGCATCATCACCTGTATCGAATCAAATTGCTTTGTTAACGGGACGCTTGAGCATCGTTCCAACTCCTCTGTTACCCGCATTACTCACTCAAATCAGCAGTCAAAACGTCAAAACGGAGCCAATGGGGAACCAGAAGCAATACCACAAGGTTTCTGCGCCGCTCAACCAGTTAACGGGAGCTTTCACTGCTCTGCTCATGCGTGGCGATATCAAGGTTCTTGTCGGCACCCGATCACTCCTTGGTGAAGGCTGGGATGCTCCCGCAATCAATTCGCTGATCCTTGCAAGCTCAGTGGGCTCATTTATGCTCACCAACCAAATGCGTGGACGTGCGATTCGTATTGACCCAACCAACAAGGAAAAAATCAGCTCTATTTGGCATTTAGCAGCAATCAACCCCAAATCAATCACTGGCTGGTCAGATTTTCACAGCCTCAAGCAGCGCTTTGATACATTTGTCGGGCTATCCGAAAAAATGCTCACCATTGAAAGCGGCTTTGAACGCATGAAAGCTACAGCCATAGAGTCTCCTATCTCTCTCAAAGCGACCTTACCGATAGCAGCCAACAATCAGCAAATGACGCGCCGTTTTCACGCTATCGATACAGTTGCCAAGCGCTGGCATGAAGCACTGTCACTGGAAGAAACCGCCAGAGTCATTCCTTCCGTCAAAACCAACAAACTGCCACAAATTCGAGGCTATTTACTCAAGCGGTCATTTAGCTATTTATTTTTGCAACTCGCGGGCGTTGTCAGCAGCGCCACATTAGGCACGATGGTCGCGTTCAAGCAATCACCCTCCATCATTCTGCCTGTTTTGGCCTTGTCGATATTGGGTGCCATGCTTTATAAGCTCCCTAAAACACTTTTCACCATCAAAGTCGTGCTTCGTTATCTGCCCGTTGACGGCGCACTAAAACAAATCGGTATTGCGCTAGCAGAAGCCCTTTGTCAGGCAGGGTTTGTCGAAACGTCTATCCGGCAAATGAAAGTTAACGTGATAAAAACACCAGAAGGCGCTTTTTTCCTCGCCCTGTCAGGCTGTACTTTCTATGAGTCGTCCCTATTTGCAGACTCTCTCCACGAAATTCTTTCCCCTATTGATAACCCAAGATATTTAGTCATTCGCGAAGGAAAATTTCTCGGGATGGCACGAGATGATTACCACGCTGTTCCACTGAGGTTCGGTGCCAAGAAAGATACCGCGATGATCTTCTACAAGTCTTGGTGCAAGAACGTTAGCCTGTCAGAATTGATATATACCCGCACACCGGATGGGCGAAAAAGACTGCTCAAAGGCAAAATGAAAGCCTTTTCATCGAATTTCAGTGACGAAGTTAAACGCCAAGATCGTTGGAGCTAACACCCCCTGTAATATAAAACCCAAAGTCAGTGAGCAAAGGAATTCGCCAATTTACGGCAGGGAAAATGGTGCACATTTCACTGCTCCATCGTCAGGCTCTCTTAAGTCGTTGAAAATCAAAAACTTGACATGCCTCGCATAAAGTACAGTGACCTGTAAATAATACTGCAGAATTTCCGATACAAGATACGGTATGAATTTAAACGTTGAGTTAGGGAAGAAACATGTCCATGAAATTATCCGTTCGCCAGAAGTTGTATCTAGGATTTGGCGGCATTATGGCTCTCATGGTTGCCATGGTTACGTTAGTTTGGTTCGAAGTCACTGGGCTAAAAAATGAAGTAACCAAAATACGAACGGATGACGTCCCCGAAGTCCTTTCCTATCTAGTGTTGATTGACGAAGCTGGCGACGTTTACCGAGACAGCATTGGCGTTGTCACGGGTGTTTCGGGCGCTAAAGCATCACTGGCCGAAAACAATAACGAGTTTCAGGCAGTCGTCTCTCGCGCGATGAAACAAGAAGAACGCGGCAGTTCGGATTATCAAACCCTTGAACGTGCTAGCGAGAAAATGCGAGATTTCCAAGCAGCATTTGACCGCGATATCGTCTCCCAATTGTCTCTCAACGAAAACAACCAGCCGCTAATAACAACACTTCATGCCCTCTACATTGAGCATCTTCAACCGATTGAGAACATGCTGGACCAAAGTTCGGTGATTGAAAATGCGCAAATGGAAGCATCTTTCGACACATTAATGGCTGACTTCGACAACATCAAAAAGATGAATGTGATCATCTCTCTCGTCGCGATCATATTGTCTTGCCTCATTGCATATTGGTTGTCTTCATCCATCACTCACCGCTTGACGGTGCTCGACGAAACGGCACAACGTATTGCGAGAGGCGAATTAATTGGCGATGGTATCGAGGACAAAACTGGTGATGAGCTTTCCAGCCTCGCGGTATCAATCAACACCATGCAACAATCTCTTATTGAGTTAATCAGCGCAATTTCTAATGTCACCAATGATGTTCACCAGTCAACAACCGAACTATCGACGTTAGGCAGTAACGTAGTGGCTGGCGCATCGAGTCAGTCAGATAAAGCGGCAATGATTGCCACTGCCGCCGAAGAACTTAGCCTGACCATTTCCGAAGTGGCTCACCAAGGCACATCCACGTTCGATGAAGCGAAAAAGTCTGAGCTTCATGCGGTTGAAGGTCGCAAAGTCATCGGGGAAATGGTCAATAGCATTCAGCATGTTTCCATTCAAATGCAGGATATGTCGACCACCATGGAGCAGCTTGGCGAGCACAGCGAAGAGATTGGAAATGTGATTAAGGTGATCAGAGGTATCGCAGAGCAAACCAATCTTTTGGCACTCAATGCTGCCATTGAAGCCGCTCGCGCGGGCGAATTTGGCCGAGGCTTTGCCGTGGTTGCAGATGAAGTAAGAGCGCTTGCTGAACGTACAACCAAAGCGACGCAAGAAGTCGCAAACATTGTTCAGGCCATTCAAGCTGGAACCCAAGATGCCGTATCTCGTACTCAGGAAAACTACAAATTGGTTGAGATGGGCGTCTCTCAGAGTGACGGCGCTGTCAAAGCATTGGAGGACATTGTGTCCGGTGCAGCCATGGTACAGAGCATGATTAGCTCAATCGCGACAGCGGCCGAAGAGCAAACTGCCGTCACCAAAGAAATTGCATCAGATATTACGGCTATTAGCGACATCTCTAATCAGTCTCTTTCTCAAGCACAGCAAAGCGCCACAAACATTCAGCGATTGGAAGGCAAAGTAGAAGAACTAAATCAACTGATGAGTCGATTCAAGATCGCTTAGTTCGAGCAATCCATACTTTCGACATACTCTTTTTACTCATCCAGCATATTTCCGCTTGCATACGTCTACCACCAAGGTAGACGTATGACCTTGTCGCTACTCATAGCCTAAGATACTGCAACTAAACCCCATGTCGCTAACATCGTATTGCCATTAACACCATCCCCCTCCATCTATAATTAAGTCACAAAGTCATGTCGTCAATACGCGCCATTTCCTTGTCCCTGCTCTTAGTTAAACATTCGACTTACACCCGCACAATATGACCAGTTATATAGACTTACGCTGCAAGGAATAACAATCACACATCAATTGATGAAACTTTCAAAAACCTATGCCTTTCAAGAATATGATTCTTGATTTAGAAACATGAATTCTTGTTTAACACTGCCATAGTCATATCGCTAATCAGCACACATAATTAGACAAATAGAGAGGAAGAACGATATGACAACAATGACAGGAACGTCACACGACGACACCATTATTAGCCATCACCACGTAGGGTGGATTTACGGTAAAGACGGTAACGACTACATCGAAGCCTATGGAAACGAGTGCTTGATTGATGGAGGGAACGGCGACGACAAAATCATCGGTAGTTATGACCACGACTACATCAAAGGTGGTTATGGCAATGATTGGATAGAAGGAGGCTATGGCAACGACAAGGCTTATGGCGGTTTTGGTTGTGACACCATCTACGGTGGTTGGGGCTGTGATGTCTTGTATGGGGGACATGATAACGACCAACTATTTGGTGGAAATGACAATGACACCCTAAAAGGCGAAGAAGGCAATGATTATCTTTCCGGCGGTTCGGGTAGAGACCACCTGTGGGGAGGTCAAGGGCACGACACGCTTGATGGTGGTGATGGCAACGATTATATCGACGGTGGTGACGGTAATGATGTGCTGTTTGGTGGTTGCGGTGATGACAGAATGATCGGCTGGCACGGAGACGACAACATCCGTGGCGGAGAAGGCAGTGATCATGTTGACGGACACTGGGGTAATGACGTTATCGATGGCGGCGCAGGAAATGACAAAATGTGGGGCGGCGATGGCTACGACATCATGTCCGGCGGAACCGGTGATGATTACGTCGATGGTGGTTGCGGCAATGACGTGTTAGAAGGTAATGATGGTGCCGACAAACTCGTTGGACACTATGGCGCTGACAAGCTCTATGGTGGTGACGGATGCGATGAACTTTATGGCGGCTGCGACGACGACTTTCTCAGTGGTGGCAATCACAGTGACACGCTTTGGGGCGGATGGGGTAACGACATTCTTCTCGGTGGTGAGGGCAACGACAAGCTAAAGGGTGAAGCAGGTGCCGATAAGCTCTACGGTGGTTCAGGTAACGATGAACTTTGGGGACATGGCGAAAACGATACCCTTTACGGTGACTGCGGAGACGATAAACTCGATGGCGGCTGTGGCGATGATCAACTTAATGGCGGTTGTGGTGATGACAATATCGATGGCGGTTGGGGCAACGATTACATCGTTGGTGGCTCGGGTGATGACATTCTTAAGGGCAACTGCGGCAAAGATGTTTTCTACTTCTGCCGCGGTGACGGTAATGACACTATCACGGATTTTCATGGCTGGTATGACAAAATACAAATCGACACCTCTTTGGCCTCATCAATCCACGAAATCAACATCACTCAAACATGGAATACTGTAACGCTTGATTTCGCAGATGGCTCAACCGTCGAACTTCAAAACTTCTGCGGTCAATTTAAAAATGACTATGTTGATTTCGTCACAGGCTGCGAAATGGTTGGTTAAGGCAACACGAATTGACTAGAGCAACATGCGCTGGGCAATGCCAACGTCCCTGCCCGTGATTTAAGGCGGGCAGATATAAAAGAATGAAACATAAGCAGATTGTGAAGACGTGACATCTCCTTTTTTGGAAAGAAAAAGCGGCCAAACTACTGGCCGCTTTTCACATCAACTCAACCAAGCGTAGAGGCTGTTATTTTGCCATTAGAGACACAAATTCAGGCTGGTTGATCGTCGCTTTAATCAAATCCTGAACCGCAGGTGAAAGCGCATCGGCAGTCGCGTTACAGGCAGTAATGGCATCAAATCCACTCTTGAATGTGTATTTGTTGCTCACGTCTAAAGACTCACCGTTAGAAGACTTAAGCTTCAGGCCGATATCCCAGTAGCCGTTTGTTAGGCCAGACACAGACGAAAACTCAATTTTGGTGATTTCGCCAGTAATGTCGATACCCTCGGCAGAAAAGCGGTCAGCCATTTTGAGTTCATCATTAAACGCCTTTGTGATGAAATCTGGGATAGAAAGCCCATCAGCTGGTTCAATCGGCCCCATTAAGCGACAGTTTGAAGAAAACGGCACTGTTTGGCTGAGGGAAACAAATTCTCCCTCAACGGTTTCCAGTTGTTTGAGTTTCTGAATATTGTCCACGGATACTGCGTATCGCGGCGGTTGCATGGTTGAACAAGCACTTAACGCCAACGCTGCTGCTACAACAAGTAACTTTTTCATAGATCCCTCTGAGTCCTTTTTATTATTCATCCATTGAGCGGATAATTTACATCGTACCGCGAGATTAATGGCTCAGCTGGCTGATAGTTAAGACTCAGTTCACAACAACTTCTCGCTCTATCAGAGCCTTATCGCTTTCTTATCCAACGTCTAAGTGGTTCCAGTCCTCGGTAAATTAGCAACGACAGCATGATCAACGCGCAGCCCGCCACCTTATGTGCAGGCATAGATTCGCTATACCACACCACGCTCAATATCACTGTCCAAACAGGCTCCAAAATCATAATGATGGCAGCGTTCGCCGCACTCGCGCCTTTCTGACCCAGTGTTTGCATCAAATAGCGCAGGCTGGTTGCCACTAACACACTTAAAGAGAACCAACCCCAGATAGATGGCGATATGGTGTCCGGCCATGTTTCTGTCAGCAATGAAGCAATGGTGGCGACCACACCCGTTGAGAATAACTGAACACAGGTAAGTACAAGTGTCGGAATACGCTGGGCGTAGCGGTTATTCAAATTAAAATGAACAGCAAGAAATAGAGCAGCGAGCAAAAACCAGAGCTGGCTTGGTGACAATTGCCAACCCACACCGCCTAAAGACAGCAACGCAAGACCGCTGACAGCAATAGGCATAGAGAACCAAAAAATACGCGGAGGCTTTTGCTTGAACATCAGCCAAGCAATCAGGGGCACGATCAGCATGGACAAGCTCATAATAAATGCGCCCTCTCCCAGTGATGTACTGACAGACATTGCAAAAATCCAGAACAAGATGGCACACGCCAGCACGCTGCCAACCCCTGCTGCTCGCATAAGAACGCCTCTTTCAACCACTTTCAATTGTCGAAAACAGAACGGCAGAATACACAAGGAAGCAAGAATAAAGCGTAAGCCGATAAACCCAAACGCAGGCATACCCTGAATGGCTTCTTTAGAAAATATCCACCCCCATGCAGCCAAAACGGTAACAAACAACAAGATCAAAGAAGCACGTTTTTCGGGCAACATTTAACACCAACAGAATAGGGAAAGAGAAAGGCGCGGGCATTATTTCACTGGATGAGGAGATTGAACATCGTATATTCACTATTTGACCATAAATAAAGAAGCGGCACTAATGTGCCGCTTGGAAAGTAGGTGCAATATGGCACCCATTTTATGCTGAGCGTTCAGCGTCCTTGGGGGAATTAAGAAGCACCGAGCACCGCAGTCATATCCGTTTTAATGTTGTCAGATTGCGTGCCAAAAATGGCTTGTAAGTTGTCACCAACGACAACCACATCAATGGCGCCAAGCGCCTTGATTGCGCCAACATCTGCTTGCTGAATGTCTTTAAGGTTAACGCGCAGACGAGTAATACATGCATCAAGGTTATCGATATTGTCCTTGCCTCCCATGGCCACGACTAAGTTTTTCGCTAATGCCTCGCCTACACCGCCAACTGCGCGAGTTTCCGTCTCAGTGATGTCTTCTCGACCTGGAGTTTTCAGATCAAACGTTTTAATCGCGAACCGGAACAGGAAGTAGTACAAGGCAGCCCAAAGCGGACCAATAACGATGTATAGCGCTGCATTCTCTGATAACCCCCAGTAAAGGAAGAACTGTAAAGCGCCATGTGCAAAGTCAGTACTGTGCAGAATCTCGAAATAGTTAGTGATGGCAAAGCCAATGCCCGTTAAAACACAGTGAATCACGTACAAAAACGGCGCGACGAATAGGAAGGTAAATTCCACGGGCTCAGTGATGCCTGTCAGCCAAGAGGTAAACGCCGCCGAAGCCATCAAGCCACCAACCATGACTTTGTTTTCAGGTTTCGCACAGTGATACATTGCTAACGCAGCTGCTGGCAGTGCCCACATGGTATACATGAAGCCTCCACCTAAACCCGTTGCAGTTTTGTCGCCCGCGAAAAATCGAGACAGCTCACCACGTACAATTTCACCATTTTCGTTAACGAAGCTACCGACCTCAAAAAACCACACGGCATTCCAAACATGGTGCAGACCCAGTGGAATAAGCGCACGCTCCACGAAACCATAAATACCAAACGCTGTAGGTTGCCCTAAGCTACTCACTGCGTCGATGCCACTGTAAATCGCTTCGCTCACCAACGGCCAAACGTAAGCGCCAATAATGCCCAAAAACAGTGATACGAACGCGGTGATAATAGGAACAAAGCGCTTGCCTGCAAAGAAAGCGAGGTAATCTGGCAGCTTAATAGTATGGAAACGATTAAAGAAGTAAGCAGCAAATCCACCGATCAACAACGAGCCAAAAATACCCGTATTAAGGCTGTTTATCCCCATCATTTGGGTTAAATAACCTTGGTGCGCTTCAATACCGCGTAGCACCACGGTCTGCCCCATCGCTGCATTAAACACCACCCAACCAGCGACACCTGCTAGCGCTGCTGTACCATCATTGTTTTTCGCCAGACCGATTGCGACACCGACAACAAACAGCAAGGTAATGTTGCCAAAGATCATATCAGCGGATTGCATCATGATTGACCAGAATGCATCTGGGAAAAATAAGTGCTGTGTTAAGCCAAAGTTGCCTAAACCCAACATGAGGCCAGCGGCAGGTAACACAGCGACAGGCAGCATCAATGACCGCCCGATTTTTTGTGCTTGTCCAAAGAATGAACTGAACATAACAGATCCCTCTAAAATGAAGTGTGTTTTGTACCCAACCTCAATGTGTTGGGGTGCTTTCATCTTATGCCGCTTAAAATTGGCTTAGGTATCATTTGGAAATGGTTTTGTATCAACTTGGTTACATAGAACTTTCTCCACCAATAAAGGTGTGAAACTGTTCGCAGAAACACCCCCTAAGTCCTGCTACCACAAATAGGTCAATGCCATGATTGTTCTAAGGAGAACACGGAGGTGATCCATGGCGTTTCAAAAAAAGATACTGGTCGTTGATGACAGCGAGGAATTAAGGGACGCATTAAGTGCCTACCTAACCAAATCTGGCTTTAACGTGGTCACCGCAGTCGATGGGGACGAAATGCGCAAAGTGCTGGTTCAAGGAGAGCCTAGCCTTATCATTTTGGATGTGATGCTACCTGGCGACGATGGGTTTGCACTGTGCACCCAAATACGCAAAACATCTAACGTGCCCATCATCATGCTGACAGCGGTTACCGATGAAATTGACCGCGTTACTGGGCTTGAACTCGGTGCTGATGATTACATTACCAAGACGTTCAGCCCTCGAGAGTTACTCGCACGCATTAAAGCGCTTTTGCGTCGCTCTCAATTCAACCATGGCTTAGAGAACGCGAGATATATCTGTTTTCTCAATTGGAAGCTCGATACCTTGGCACGTGTTCTTGTTACTCCAAGTGGTGAAGAAACTAAACTTTCGGGCACTGACTTCTCACTGTTGAACCTCTTTTTACGTCATCCCAATAAACCACTCAGCAGAAATGTGATTTCTGAAAGCATCCTTGGTCGTGAAGCCATGCCAATGGAGCGAGGTATTGACATTCAGGTTAGCCGATTGCGGGCAAAACTCGATGACAACGATCACGCACTGATCCGCACACTACGCAATGAAGGCTACATGTTAAGCGCTGATGTGATTCATGAAGCCTAACTCCGTGGAGAAAAATGGCACACGGTGGCTCGAAAAGCATGTGAATAAAATCTGGCCTCTCAGTTTGGCGAGTCGGTTCATTTTGATGCTTTTCCTCGTGATCATTACCTCACAGGTCATCACCAGTGTTATTTGGTATCGCTACAGTTACCAACAAGAAAAAGAAGGCTTAGAAACGGCGCTAGAAAGCATTGCCTCCAATGCGGCATTCACTGTTTCGTATTACCGAAAGCTCCCTAAATCAAGCCGCCATTTAGTTCTTGAACAAAACCGAAGTATGGGTGGAACACGCTTTTTTATCTCGCTCAACAGCAAACGTATCAAGGCCAAGGACTTGCCCTTTTCTTCACGCAAAGAAGAGCTACAAACCAAGGTCGAAGACATGCTAAAACGGACACTGGGCGACAAGGTCGACATTGATGTGAACTTTAGTAAACGAGATGAACTTAGGGTGTACGACGCAGAGGTTCCTCTTGATGATATTCCCCGAGCATTCGCTCGCTATACGATCGAAAAAGCGAAAGATGACCCACCTGTGCTCGTCATGCAAATTCGCCTTCAAGAAGCGCAAGGTAAAGAAGGGGATCACCGAGAGTATGAACAGTGGCTGTATCTCGCTACCAACCTCCCCGCCCCTTTTGTTTCTCTCGAATCTCGCTTTCTTGATTCGCGCCAGCTTCACTTTATTTTGCTCACGTCGATTTTCATTCTGCTGTGCACATGGCTTATCGTTCGACGCGAAATACGTCCGATAAAAAACCTCGCACGCGCCGCCAAACTCATGGGCAGCAAAATGGACGCGCCCATCATCAAAGAAGAAGGAAGCGGCGAATTGATTGCCGCAGTTCACGCCTTCAATACAATGAATCGACGTATTCGCGCCTACATTCGAGACCGAGACCTATTATTTGGTGCGATCTCCCATGACCTAAAAACCCCAATTGCTTGCCTCAAATTACGCACAGAAATGCTTGACGACGAAGAGACAAAGGTCAGATTCGAACGTTCTCTTAATGAGTTGGAATTCATGGTCAAAGGCGCACTGCACTACATTAAGAACACTGATATTCGTGAACAAGTAGCATGGGTTGATATCAATGAAGTATTGAGGGAGATATGCGCCTTCTATACCGCAGAAAAAAGCTATGTGACACTTGCAGGCTCGGCCTCACGTCCATTTCTTTGCAAACCCGTCGCGATAAAACGCATGCTACATAACCTTATCGAAAACGGCGTCAAATACGGTCAACACGCCGATATCTCCATTATGGACACACCAAGAAAGCTCATTATCAAGATTCGAGATAAAGGCCCGGGTATTCCAGATGAATTACGAGAACGCGTATTCGAGCCCTACTTTCGCATTGAACAAGAAAAAGCGGAAGGCACGGGGCTTGGCCTAAGTATCGTTCGTAATATCATTCGCGGTCATGCAGGCGACTTAGTCTTGCACAATCACTCTGAAGGTGGCCTTGTCGTCACACTGTCTCTTCCGAGAGAGGAATAATAATGAAACACGTGCTTTTTGCCTCTTTGCTTCTCGCCACCGGCACACCTACCCTCGCAACGTCCGTTGAATTGCTTCACTGGTGGACATCGAAAGGAGAGCAACTTGCACTACAAGAGTTAGAGAGCGCCTTAGAGAAACAAGGCTTTTCACTCGCAAGCACCCCTGTACGCGGAGGTGGCGGAGACACCGCAATGACGGTATTACAAGCCCGAGCTATTGCTGGTAATCCCCCAGAAATGGCACTGATTGAAGGCCCAGGCATTCAATCATGGGCGACATTAGGTTTTGTGACCGATTTGCATAAAGTCGCCACGAAACAACAATGGCAAGCTCGTTTCCCCGACATAGCCACTCGAATAAACACCTATAAAGGGCACTTTGTCGCAGCGCCGGTCAATATCCATCGCGTGAACTGGTTATGGGCAAACAAAACAGTGTTTGACCAACACAACCTTACGCCACCAACCACATGGTCCGAGTTCTTTCTTGTCGCAGACACTCTAAAACAGAAAGGCATCCCCGCGTTGTCCATCGGCAATGAGCACTGGCAACTAGCCGTATTGTTCGAGGTGCTCGCACTGGGTCTTTATGGCAGCGACTTCTATCGAGACCTACTGATTGATTTTGATGAGAGCTTGGTTTCCAGCCAGAAAACCGTTGATCTGTTCAAAACATTTCGGCAGTTAAAACCTTATATGACGGACCCTTCAGCCACGATTTCTTGGGACAGCGCTACCTTCAATGTCGCAGAAGGTAAAGCCGCAATGCAACTCCAAGGCGATTGGGTAAAAGGAGAGCTATCCGCATTAGGGTATGTGCCGAATACCGATTATTACTGTTTACCTGCTCCGGGCACTCACAACGCGTTTATCTACAATGTCGACAGCTTCGTGCTTTTCCGCCAAAGAACAGAAACTTCGGACCGAATGGCAAACCAACTGGCCGAAACCATTGTATCGGCAGAATTTCAATCGCGGTTCAACCAACGTAAAGGGTCGATTCCTATTCTGAATGACGTTGATATGTCGCCCTTTGACGTATGCGCAAAAGCCTCAAAGCAACAATTTGACCACGCACAAGCCAACGACTCACTGCTACCGAGCATGTCAGATTCCATGGCTGTTTCCCCACAACGCCAAGAAGCCATGCTTGAACTGATTAACCACTATTTCAACGATGATTCGTTCACCGAAGAAGAAGCCATTAGCCAACTAATGAAAATATCAGCGAGTGAGCACTTTGGAAGTTAATAAGGAAATTAGTACGGAAATTTGAATAGGTATTACTTACTCACCTATTGCCCGCTTTTTCCGGCGGGCAATAGGGTCAAACTACTCCTGTGCCACTATTTGTCCTCTAATTTCGCCGCTGCCCACCGCGGGGGTATGAACATTGACGTAGTGCCCACCTGTCTGAAATGCCTCTTGCTGGCTTAAATCCAACATCGTGCCTGTTGGTGTCATCCACACACTATCGTTATCGACACTTTGCTCAAGCCCAACGACAACACCGCCATTGGATCCAGAAACACCTTGATGAATATGAGCCGCCACAGCATCGTCTACACCATGAGTCAAAACGCTTAGTTCGACATACCCATTAGAATTATTCAGTAACGCATAGCCATCACCAAACGCATCGGTGGTCACCGGCGGCACTTCTTGTGAGCCGCTCATAGGAAAGGCATAAAGTGAATAATCTGATGAGAAGACTTGCCCGCGAATTTCGCCGCCTTGGTGCGCTGGCGTATGAAAATTGGTGTAGTACGCGCCAGAAAGCATGTTACTAAATGTCTCTTTGCTTAAAGAAGTATCTGTTGGCGCAGTCCAAACATTTGCGTCTTCAGCATCTTGGTTGAGTGCCACTAAAACGCCACCATTGTTACCCACACGACCCTCGTGAATATGGGCTGCCATCGCAGACTCAATACCTTGCGTATTGACTCGCATGTTCAATGTTTCTGCGTCGCTGTTATACGCTAGGTACCCTTCGCCATTTGCGTCGGTCATGACGGCAGGAACTTGTTGGCGCCCATTGACTTTAAAGGAAATAATCGTCGTGGTTTTCGGTACGATTTGAGCACGAATTTCACCCGATGGAACGGCGTCAGTATGCACGTTGATATACCAATCCCCCGCTAATAGTGCTTCGATTTGTGCGTAGTTCAGTTTGTCCTCACGCACTTCGAGATAACGACGCTCCCCGTGTTTCCATTTGTGCTTTTTAGGTGTTTCAAAGGTAAATTCAACGCCTCCTGTTTGCCCAATTCCACCGCTGTGAATATGCGCAAACTTAAAGCCTTCTATATCTTCGACAAACAATTTTGCACGCAGTTTTTTGCGATTTTCATCCAACTTAACCTTGGCTTTTGTTGTCAGTTCCGAGCCATTTAAAGGCACTGCCTCTGCACCACTAAGCGTTAATTTGTAGGTTTCTGTTGCCTCAAATCCACACGCTGACAGTAATAGCAACGCAATAACCACCACGAGTTTTTTCATCCACATATCCTCATTCGTCCATCTATAGAGGCCACCAGAGGCCCGATCATAAAAAAGACGAACCAATGAAAATAATGGATGCAGACATTGGTGGTATTTACTTGGCCATTGATAATTTACGCATTCATGCGTCATTCTTCGTAATATTGAGAGACAGATGACCGCATTACCATATGGGTCTGGTTACATATAGGGAGCCGAGATGTTGATTGATTTGATTGCCGTCAACGCGGTCACTTCACAACAGAATTTCACTATTGATACCACCAAAGGAGATACAATACATTCAATCCATGGCAGTTTACTTTAAGTGAAAAAAACCACGTGTCGTTTCGATTAAATTGTGAAAAATAAGCTATTCATCAATGAGTTAAACGGTTGAAAAAAGATCAACCCTGAAACCAAATAAAACAGCATCCATTCGCACTGAAAGCAACGTGAAATATAAATAGAGGAAACAACCCAAACAGTACAATAACAACAATAACAATCCTCACCAAAATTTAAATCAGAACATCCAAAAAATGAAACACCAAAAAATCCACACCAGCCTAATATCATAAATGCATAGTGACAAAATAGGTGCCTAGTGAAATTGATAATCATGCTTTTAATCGTATCGTCACTAATTTCAATTCAGTCTTGCACTGTAACGTTCCATCAGGAAGATGGAAAAAAAAGAATAATTGGCTTTGCAAACATAACGATAGACAACAACAAAACCGTTAATAAATCTTCACTTGAAAATATTGGTGTCACCTTATTCAACTCTCCTTTGATTGGAGGCGTTGGGTTAGGCTACACCAAAGAAACCATAATTTCGTTCAAAAATGATAGCTGTATCCTTATTGAAGAATAATAGTCAGAAGCTCATAAAGGTTCGATGGTGTACATATGAGAATACTATTTATAAGTGTGATCCCACTGTTACTTCTAACATCCTGCGCATCCCCCGATAGCGTCATGTTTTATACAAAAACTTCAATTAGTATATTAGAAGCTGATACGGCTCCAGCAGGTGTAAGTATAGGTTATGAACGCGATGAAGGTTTCATCGGGCCTCGTTATGAAAATGGTGCAGTTCCACCTGTTATTGCTTCAATAGAAACCAATGCCAACATTATAAACCCAAGTGTTAGTGAGCTCTACGCAACCGGTAAAGCAGCTATTGCAGCAACCACTGACAATTACACTTCGTCTAATGCCCCTCTGCTGACTGGTGAAAAAAAATTGATGTTTTTTGGCACTTCAACATCTCTCGGGCTTGCTGTTAACACACTAAATAATCTTCCTAGTAGCTTTGTATTTGGTTATAGAAGAAAAACACTAAGTTATATTCCACTAGGTAGTAAAAAAAATGAAAATGGCATCAGCGTTGACACCTACCCATCAGTATTCGCTTCAATTGAAACCAATATCAAGTCGTTCGATAAAAATGGTTCAATAAGCAAGGCAACACCGAAACTGAATAACAAGCAGTATATTGCCACAGGAAAATCCGCAGAGAACATTGCAAATGCGTTGAAAAATAAATTCATTGAACGAGCGAAAGTTACACTGAGCCAATCTGACTTAGCATCTTCACTGCTGGCTTGCTACATGGGCATTCCAGACAACCAAAAAATACGCGTATGGAAATCTGCGGATCAATTAGACCTATACAACGAAGAAAAAAACAAAAAAGGATCGGCAATTAAGATTCTTGAAGGTTTTCACGCAGATGGAGATATCGATAACGCCGATATGTTTTACGCCAGTTTAATCATCGTTAACTTAGAGTATGACAATCTAGATGAAAATGGCAATGTCACACATTCGGCAAAAAAAAGAACCAAAAACCTAGAGAAACATAAGGATGCTGTTTGTATTCTCTCAATGCCCCCCGAATGAGGAATCATTATGTTTATCAAAACAATAAGATGCATAGATCGCGATGTCGAAACAATCAAAATAGAAGAAAATAGCATGCTTGAAGTAATCAATTGCGAGCCACTAGGTAGAACAGATGAGTATGGTAATGAATTATGTAAATTAACGTACCAAGCAAAAGTTACCCCACCTTCATAAACATTCTTGATGAAATTATTCTAGTCAGCGTTGATATAGCTAGTGGTTGATTTTCCAACCACTAGCTATATCAAAGCAGCTCACGCTTCACTTAGTGAAACGAAGCATGCCTCTGTCTACGGTTGACGTGCCATTGCCCCACGTTCCTACTAACGTTTGCTCGTCCGAAGACACCAACATACCCTTTCCAGATTCGCTACCCATCTTCCAATCGAAATGAAGTTCAATACCGGTAACTGCTGTTGGCGTTGTTTTACTGCCCCAGACCTTCTGACCTCTCACCTTCTTGGTATTCATTGTGATGGTTCCTGTTATCGTGCCACTGTTCATTACAGGGCCAACGCCACCTTGTATCGTACCTTTGATTTTTCCGCCCGACGTGGCACCCAAATCGATAAACACCGTGTCATGCGAAACAGGGAAAAGTGTTAATGATGTGCCCGACCACGAACCTTTGAGCAAGTTGGACCATACTTGCCCACCGACACTTTTCTCGTAGAAATTAGGATTCGTCTCTTCGTTCCAATTGCTGTTGATGTAATTCGAAATGGCAAAGGACAACGAAGGATTAGCGACCAAGTCTTTGTAAAATTTCCCGCCAGTGCGATTGGCTTCCTGATCCGCATTGGAATATACCCCTGTGGTTTCTATCCCAAATCCCCCTCCTTCCGTGCGTTCACTCTCTTCTTCTGCTGCAGCGGTACTCTTTGTTGCTTCGGTCTGAAAATAGGTTAGTCCTTGCTGGAAGAAATGGCCCAACTTGTCACTGCCGATACAAATTCCATGTACTTTCATTGTCGGGTTTAATATAGGAAATAATGGATTGGCCCAGATCCCGTACCCCACTCCTTTGTACTTTGTGCTGCTTTGCGCGGGTAGCGAAATTTTCGATGACGGCAACGTATCCGCCCATACCTCTATCGCACTTCGCCCAACGGACTGATTCACTGCTAAGTCATTGGCGAGTCCTTTGACAACGATGCTTGCTTTGGGTGGTTTACCTGCTAACTTCCTCGCATTGGTCAGCGATGTATTTACCTTTTTATCGATGTCAGACTCACAGTCTTTTAGGCTGGCACAATTCCCTGCTGTATCCGTTTCTGCACGTTGAATGACACCGCTACCCGAGTTCGATTGCTGTTGAATCACATGGGTGAGTTCATGCGCAATCAGTCGTCGCCCCGCGTCTGTCTGTGGTCTATATTGTCCCGTCCCAAACACTACCTGACTGCCGACCGTATAAGCTCGCGCATGAATACTACGTGCGGATTTCGCCGCATCATTGTCTGTATGAATTCTTACCTGACTAAAGTCAGCACCAAACCTTGGTTCCATAAATGAACGAGTTTGATTGTCTAATAACTCCCCTGGTTTACGCAGAGTCTGGTGAACCGCCAAAGGCACAGAGGAAGTTTGCCTCGAAGACCTTTGCGGCATCGGCGGGCTACTAAGCACGGGCGTATTCTGTGCCTTTCTTTGCACGCCCAACTCCCTAGAACCGCTAGCGCTCTTGCACGCTGAACATACTCCACCGCATGAACACGCCCCCTGAATAGCAGACATTGGCATGCTCACTACCTGATCTGCGACCCGATCTGCTTCTTGCTCGAACACATCGTGGCTGCTACCCATCGTCAGTTTGGCTTGCAAAGGCATAGGTCTTGCTGTCACTGGCATTGGGCGAGCAATTGCTGGAAAACCAGTAAGTGGGCTTGATGCGCCATGGTGTAAGTCGCTGTTGATGCGACTGGGCTGAAAGCTAAACATAATCGCCTCTTTAATTTCATACAGCCTGATGAAAGCTTAACCAGCAAAAATAGACGCGCTGTCTTTATTTGGACACTCACCGCCAAGAACCGTTTTTCTGCCCGCCCATCGGCTAACAAACTTCAGTTAACAAATTGTGACAATGTCACTTGTTTTGTGATTTTTTCGAATTGCCCATTAATGCGTCAAGTACGAGGTTTCATTGCTGTTAGGCTCAAAGTGACATCAATTACCGCAAAGGATAAGCATGAAAAAATTGTTATTGGTCGCCACGATGGCGCTGTCAGCATTCGCGCACGCTGACCAGCTAGAAGACATTCAGGAAGCGGGCGTTATTCGCGTTGGCACTACGGGTGACTACAAGCCTTTTTCGTTTTTTGATGGCAATAGCTATTCCGGTTATGACATTGATGTGGCTCAGCATGTGGCCGACCAATTGGGCGTAAAACTCGAAATCGTTCCCACCACATGGAAAGGCCTTGTCAGCAATTTACAAGAAGACAAATATGACATTGCGATGGGTGGCATCACGCGCCGAATGTCTCGTCAGTTAGCTGCAGAGCAAACCCAAGGCTACATGGTGTTTGGTAAATGTTTCTTAGTGGCTGACGGCAAAGTTGAACAGTTTGATTCCTTGGAAGAAGTGAATAAACCCTCCGTTCGAGTGGGCGTAAACATTGGTGGGACCAACGAAAAGTTTGCCGAAGCGCACCTTCCCAATGCGACCTTCACTAAATTCGAAAACAACCTAGATGTTCCCAAAGCCGTTGCGGCTGGCGACATAGATGTCATGGTGACTGAAACACCTGAAGGCGTGTTCTATGACGTGACCGATACGCGTCTCGATGCTTCTCGATGTGATGACCCGTTCACACGCAGCCAGTTTGGATATCTGATCCCAAAAGGCGAACAGCGCATGTTGAACACGGTTAATTTCATTCTCGATGAGATGGTACTTAAAGGCGTTCAAGACGACCTGATGGCAAAGAATCAACTTAAATAAATCAGCGTAAACATCTGTCTATCTTGAAACTCTCGCGATCCTGAACACACACTTAGAAATACAGACAACAGCGTTAAAACAGATAAGAGGTCGATATGCTTCGTTTCTTCACCATCGAATCTGGTGTGATCACTGAAATTCATGCTTATGACTTTTCTGACATGAACCAATTGATCGCGAAAGCTGCTTGGATAGACGCCCATGATCCCAGCGAACATGAACGTGAAGTGATTAGTTCGCTGCTAAAAATTGAGCTGCCTGAAGCTGACGATGTAGATGAGATCGAATCGTCAGCTCGTTTCTTTGTCGACCGACGTGGATTGCATGTTCACTCTTTGTTTTTGGCAAAAAGTGAGGGCAAACACAACACCGTTTCTGTCGCCTGTATTTTGCAAAGTCAGCGCCTCATCACGATGCGTGATGGGGATATCGCTGATTTTCGCCTAATGAGGCTTCGCGCCCGACGCGGTCAGATACGATGCAAGGATATCGAAACCTTACTACTCACCATATTGGAGCAAAAAGTCGAAAACCACGCTGATATGTTGGAAGATTTACACCGTGAGTTGGAAAAGATAAGCCACGCGGTATTGGAAGACGATGACTCCGACCTAGAAGAGTGCATTAGCCAACTGGCAAGACAAGAAGACAGTAACGGTAAAGTTCGCCTTTGTTTAATGGACACACAGCGAGCAATTTCATTCTTGCTGAGACACTTGCAATCACGCAGTGAGCACCGTGAAGACTTAAACGAAATCGTGCGTGATATCGATGCGCTGCTTTCTCACACCACCTTTCTGTTCGACAAAATCAACTTCCTGATGGACTCCACCCAAGGCTTCATCAACATTGAACAAAACCAGATCATCAAGATTTTCTCCATTGCTGCTGTGGTTTTCCTCCCTCCGACGGTTATCGCCAGTATCTACGGCATGAACTTCGAACATATGCCCTTACTCTCCTGGCACTACGGCTACCCCTTTGCCCTCGGGCTGATGGTTGCGTCAGGTTTCGCTCCACTGTTTTATTTCAAGAAGAAGGGATGGTTGTGAAGGTCAGGTGAAAGCCTTCACTCCTTCGCCGTTAAATCGATTGGCAGTTGAAGCCATTGAGTGTCAAACCAATAAACCCAACCCTACGTTTGCCATCGCAACATGATATTGACCACCGATAACACAAAAGCTCAAACTAACGTCATTTAGATTGCATTTGAGCTTTTGTGTACACTAATGCTTAGCAGTCACCGATATGCTGGCTATCCCATCGAAAAGGAGAGCCACCATGAAAAAGACATTGTTGATCCCATTGATTGCCGCCATCTCATTTGGCAGCCACGCGCTAACATTAACCAGCAATGACATCCAAGAAGGAACGCGAATGGCCGATACGTTCGCCTTTCAAGGATTTGGCTGCACAGGAGATAACGTGTCTCCACAGCTACAGTGGAAAGATGCGCCACAAGGAACCAAGAGTTTTGCGATCACCGCCTATGATCCTGATGCTCCAACTGGAAGCGGATGGTGGCACTGGGTTGCATTGGATATTCCAGCTTCACAGAACAGTGTTGATCGTGGCGCATCAGGCAAACTTGATGGCATGCGTGAAATGAATAACGATTATGGCGTTGCAGGGTTCGGTGGCGCTTGCCCACCTAAAGGTCACGGTATGCATCGTTATCAATTTACGGTATGGGCACTGCCAACCGAAAAACTTGAGCTACCAAGCAACCCGTCGAATGCACTGATTGGCTACATGCTTAACGCCTCTGCATTAGACAGCGCCAAACTCACAGCGACTTACGTGAGTGAGTAACAATATAGCGAACGGAAAGGAAGAGTAAATGACGAAAACACTGGTGCAAGCGGGGCAATTTCGCGGAGCAAAATCTCAACCGCTCCGCAATGTGTTGATCTACGCGCCGACCATTATTTGGGTCAATCAGGGACATAAAAAGCTCTGGTGGCACGATGAACCTCGTCATTACACACAAGAGGATTGGTTGGTAGTTCCAGCCAATCATCACCTCACCTTTGTCAACGAGCCTTCCCACGTTGCGTTTTACTCGCGCACGCTGACGTTTCTGGTGCCACCACCCGCTGAGTGGCTGGAAGAATCACGTCAAAAAAAGCCAGATCATGAACCACGTTTATCAGTCACACCACCGCTTGCTTACTGCTTTGAGTTGCTTTTTGGTATGAAAGATAAAGAACTCTCCATAGAGACTCAACAACAGTTCCTTCTGGGATTTTATGCGGAATTAAAGCAGCTTGGTTCGCTTCACCTGTTGTTTCCTGGCAAAGCCGGATCAATAAGGGAGCGATTAGCAAGCTACCTCAGCCTAAACCCAGGTGAACCACATAACGTGGAAAGTGTTGCATCGCACTTTTCTATGAGCCCTGCAACGTTAAAACGTAAGCTCGCTGCTGAAACAACCTCATTCAGACAAATCCTGACGCAGATCAGAATGGGCTATGCCCTTTCACTGATGCAAAAATCTGGCAACCAACTCAACGTCGCGCTGACCTGTGGTTATCAATCGGAAGTGCGTTTTGCTCATCGTTTCAAGGATACCTTTGGCCTAACACCCAAAGAGTACGTGCAAACACTATGCACCCAAGTGACCTAAAGATGCACCCTTTCTTCATTTCTTGAAATTACTCTGTGTATTCGCTTTGGATAATCATTAACACCCCGCAACCTTCGCTCCACCCATTGCATCGTTAAAACCACATTCGTTAACACATAAAACAAACCTGCAAACTTTCACATATCACCAGAAAGACACTATTTATCAGAACAAGATCTCAATTCATTTCTTACGGTCAGCGAAATAAACCGCATCTGTGACCTTATAAACAATATGGTTAATTGCGCTTTTACTCTCTTCATGAACAAGAGCCATATCACGAAATAGCCCTCAATAAACACGTACATTCAACCTGTATAGACAACTTAATAGATGTATAAGCAAGGTGATATGTATGCTCTCGACGCTGCTTTCTGAACAACGAATTTCCATTATTGATTCCGCATCAGATTGGAAAAATGCCATCGACTTGGTCTGCGCGCCATTGATTGAATCTGGCGACATCAAAACGGATTACAAGGATGCGATCGTTAAGACTACATTGGATCTTGGCCCCTACTATGTCCTCGCGCCAATGATAGCCATGCCACATGCACGTCCTGAAGAGGGTGTCATTAACAACTCTCTTTCATTGCTTATCGTCCGCAACGGTGTCGAATTCCACAGCGAAGATAACGACCCAGTAAAACTGCTTCTTTTGTTGGCAGCCAAAGACAGCAACCAACACATCGAATTGATCACTTCTATCTCTGAGTTTTTCTGTAACGACGAGGATGTCCTCGCGGTTATCAATGCTCAGAACACACAAGAAATCATTGAAATAATTAAAAAATATTGAGGGTAACACTATGCGTATTATGGCCGTTTGTAGCACAGGTCTTGGTTCTTCTTTCATGATCGAAATGAAAGTAAAAGAAATCATGCGTGATTTGGGTATCGATGCAGAAGTTGAGCACACGGATTTGGGCTCAGTGACACCGGACATGGCTGACGTGTTCATTTGTACCAAGGATTTGGCAGACAGTATTCATGCAGGCGATGTTATTTCTATTCCTAACATCACCGACAAAGTCGCAATGAAAGAAAAGATTGAAGCTTACTTAAACCGTAATTAGAGGGTATGGCTATGCTTGACTTCATCACTGATATTCTTAGTACTCCAGCGATTCTGATTGGCTTAGTTGCCCTATTAGGTTTGGCAATTCAGAAGAAATCGAGTTCCGACGTTATTAAAGGCTCAATTAAAACCATCCTAGGTTTTATTGTTATTGGCGGTGGCGCGGGCATCCTTGTTTCTGCTGTGACACCTATGGGTGTGCTTATGGAAGAAGGCTTCAGCCTACGCGGAGTCATACCCAATAACGAAGCTATCTACGCCACTGCAATGGCAGATTTTGGTGCTTCGACGTCGATGATTATGGCGTTTGGTATGGTGGCAAATATCTTCTTTGCTCGCTTCAGTAAGTTTAAGTACATCTTTTTGACCGGTCACCACACGCTTTACATGGCTTGTATGATTGCGATCATTTTGAGTGTGGCTGGATTTAGCGGTGCAATGCTGGTATTCCTCGGCTCAGTGACATTGGGTCTTATCATGGTACTTTTCCCTGCCATGGCACAACCCTTCATGCGTAAGATAACAGGCAGTGATGACGTCGCATTTGGCCACTTCTCAACCGTAGGCTACGTGGCTTCTGGTCTGGTTGGTCAGTTAGTCGGCAAAGGTTCTAAAAGCACCGAAGAAATGAATTTGCCGAAGAACCTTGTGTTCCTGCGCGACTCTTCAATCTCAATCTCTCTGACCATGGGCATCATCTACTTGATCCTTGTGTTAGCGGCAGGCTCTGAGTTTGTCATGGAGAACTTAAGCAACGGTCAAAACCCAATCGTTTACGCGATATTGACAGCAATCGGCTTTGCCGCTGGCGTGTTCGTTATTCTTCAAGGTGTACGCTTGGTTCTTGCTGAAATCGTACCCGCATTTAATGGTATTTCTCAGAAATTGGTACCTAACGCCAAACCTGCTCTGGATTGCCCAATCGTATTCCCTTACGCGCAGAACGCCGTTCTGATCGGCTTCTTGTGCAGCTTCTTGGGTGGTTTGGTGAGTATGGGCATCTTGGGCGTGATGGAATTAACCTTGATTCTGCCTGGCGTAGTTCCTCACTTCTTCACTGGCGCAACAGCAGGCGTTTTTGGTAACGCAACAGGTGGTCGTCGCGGTGCGGCAGTTGGCGCTTTCGTTAACGGTGTTGTCATTACTTTCCTAACACTTTGGCTGCTACCTGTATTGGGTGACCTTGGTTTTGCCAATACAACGTTCTCTGACTCTGACTTTGCTATCACAGGTATCTTCCTTGGCTACCTAGCAATGATCGGCAAAGAAGCGGTAGTACTGGGCATTGCACTGGTGGCGGGTCTTGTACTAAGCACGAACTTCTTAGGCAAGAAAACACCTGAAACTGCAGAAAACAATTAACTCCCAAGCGGGCTGAGTACCAGCCCGCTAACCCTATTCCCCCGAGGTAACTATGCAACCTTCACTTGATCTACGCCAGATTGAGTCATTCAATCTGTCTATCAAAAAAGAAATGGCGACAGCACTTTTAAACATGGGTTACGGACACTTTGGTGGTTGTCTGTCTGTCACTGAAACCCTTGCTTGTCTTTACGGTCGCTATCTAAAGCACGACCCAGCAAACCCTCAGATGAAAGACCGCGATCTGTTTGTCCTTTCAAAAGGTCATGCCGGCCCAGCACTTTACGCAACATTGGCATTGCGCGGTTTCTTTGACCTTTCTTGGTTAAAAACCATCAATGCCAACGGCACAAATCTGCCAAGCCACGCTGACATGCAAAAAACGCCCGGCGTAGACATGACAACTGGCTCGCTCGGTCAAGGCATTTCATGCGCAACTGGCATGGCGGCAGGTTCAGATTCCAACGTATTTACCATTGTTGGTGATGGTGAGCTTCAAGAAGGCCAATGCTGGGAAGCCATTCAATTTGCAGCCCACCACAAACTCAGCAATCTGGTGGTTTTCGTTGATAACAACAAACGCCAATTAGACGGCGACATCAATGACATTCAGGCGTCATTTGATCTTCAGAAGAAATTCGAATCTTTCGGCTTCCAATCACTGTCTGTCGACGGCGGGGACGTTGAAGCCATTTGCCACGTTATCGAAAAAGCCATCGCAACGAATGACCGCCCTACCGCCATTATTCTTGATACAGAGAAAGGCCAAGGCATGCAGAGCGTTGTTTCCATTTCTGCAAACCATCACCTGCGCCTTGATGAAAAACTGCGCGCTGCGATTGAAGCAGACATTGCCCTGCTGGATGCAAAGATTGAGGAACTAAAATGAGTAAAGAACTTCGAGTAATCCATGCAGAAATGCTGATGGAACTGGCTGAACAACATGATGATGTTATGGTTTTGGAAGCCGATTTGATGGGCAGTGTCAGCACCCGAAAATTCGCTGACGCTTTTCCGAAAAGCTTCCTGCATTGTGGTATCGCTGAGGCCAACATGATCGGTGTAGCTTCTGGGTTATCAGCCGTTGGTAAAGTGCCGTTTGTGCACTCTTTTGGCTGCTTTGCAACGCGTCGTTGCTATGATCAGATTTTCCTCGCTGGCGGCTATGCTGGCCAACACATTAACATCTTCGGCAGTGATGCTGGCGTGACAGCAGTAACCAATGGCGGTACTCATATGCCATTTGAAGATACGGGCTTAATGCGCCTAGTCCCGAACGCCACTGTGGTGGATGTATCGGATGAGCACGTTCTGCGTGCAGCGATGCGCCATGCTTATCACCGTAAAGGCGTGAACTACATTCGCTCGACGCGCAAAGAAGTTCCTGCACTTTATGAATCTGAGCACGACATTGAAATCGGTAAAGGTAACGTTTTAAACGATGGCGAAACGCTAACAATTATTGCATCAGGCATTTGTGTTCATGATGCTCTGGAAGCGGCAGAAATCATCGAGAACAATACGGACGCCACCGTTGCTGTGATCGATATGCATACCATTAAACCTCTGGATACAGAACTCGTCGTGAAGTACGCGCAAAAAACAGGGCGAGTGATCACCATTGAGAACCACAATATTATCGGTGGCTTGGGTGATGCTGTAGCAAGCGAATTACTCTCTTCTGGTGTTGCGCTTAAGCAATTCCATAAGTTGGGTGTGAATGAACAGTATGGTCAGGTTGGTTCTTTAGACTACCTCAAAGATGCCTATGGGATCAGCGCTGAACGTATTGCCGATTTCTGCTTCTCTGTATTAGCTGACAAGTAACGACTCCGTTACCAAAATCGGTCATTCACGGTAAAACAAGCGTATTTGTTTTCACCGCGCAATAACATACACTGCTAACTGGTATCTTCATGTAGATACCAGTTTTTTTATCTGCACGACATTGCCTAAACGCGGGCCATTTCAATCATCGAACAAGATAATTATAAGAACACTATGACCATCAAAGTGACAGGGAAGCAACAGGAAGTTATCGACTTTATTGAACAAAAAATATCGTCAGCTAACCTGAAGTCAGGAGACAAACTGGATACTGAAGCAGGCATTGCCAAGCACATCGGTATTACACGTTCAACAGTTCGTGAGGCTACACGCTACTTGGTTGAACAAGGCGTCATTTATCGCGTTAAAGGTTCTGGACTTTATGTTGGCT
This sequence comes from Enterovibrio makurazakiensis, assembly GCF_050336585.1. NCBI lineage: Bacteria > Pseudomonadati > Pseudomonadota > Gammaproteobacteria > Vibrionales > Vibrionaceae > Enterovibrio > Enterovibrio makurazakiensis. The sequence goes on along the minus strand of NZ_JAKJSE010000011.1, from coordinate 10,717 downwards.
CCGGTCTGCCGGTGCAAAGCGGCAATTTTCACGAACTTTCCCCTTTCGATCATCAGGCACAACAGGCTGGCCAAAGTGCGGTCAGGCGTGTGGTTTCTAGCGCAATAATTCAAGTCCCTACCGTACAAATCGCTCATGCGCTGCGTATTAAACCCAATGAACAGGTCTACTATGTCGAGCGATTGATGAGCTTTGGCAATATGCCTGTCTCTTTTGAACAGACCCACATCCCCGTTGCCATCTGCCATGGCTTCGAGTTCAATCAAATAGAGCAATCAAAATACGGCTACATGGAACGACTGACAGGCAAGAAAGTGCAAATGCGGGAACAAGATATCTCGGCGTTTAACCTTCATGATACGGAACTGGCAGAGATGCTAGGCGTGGACACCGGACAAGCAATGATAGAGCTTAGGGAGTTAGTTTCATTTGAGGATGGAACCCCATTTGAATATACCGTTGCGACAATTAATAGTGATTTATTCAATATCCATCAGGTAACCAAGCGCTAATCTTGTACTTCTGGACGTGAGCTACCCGCATATAGCCCAAAGCGGATAAATGCAAAAAAGCCGCTGTATCTTTGGCAAGAACAGCGGCCTTTTCTCATTTGGTGGAGCCAGATCGTGATTTAGAGGGATTTACTGTTCGCTTCGCTCGGCTGAAGACTAGGCGTCCCCCCACCTAGGGTTCTGCACCCCTATCTTTTTCGAGGCTTAAATATGCAAAAAGGCCGCTGAATCATCAGCGGCCTTTTCTAATTTGGCGGAGAGATAGGGATTTGAACCCTAGGTGGGCTATAAACCCACGCCGGTTTTCAAGACCGGTGCTTTAAACCACTCAGCCATCTCTCCGTTGTTGCGGCGAATATTAGCGGCGACATGGATTCCTGTAAACCCTTTTTTCGCACACATCGTTCGTTCGATGATTTTGTCGGCGATCTGACTATTATAGCCACAATGACACACAACTCTGGGGGTGAGTCTTCGGTTGCAGCCGTGTTTACTTATCTGAACTCAATGTCGGTTAGGCGACCAAACTGTGGGAATATCCTCGCCAACCCTTTCTTTTCGCCGCCCATCCTGTTAGAAGTGACAATATAGACATTTCCAGTATAGATTTTCGCGCAAATGATCCACTATAAACGGAAAATTAGCGCTTTAATTATATGTACCCAAACATGTAATGCTTAAATTAGGATAACAATGCAACTTAATGACTTTCTGCTAAAACTCGCCAACACACCTGAGCTTATCGAATTCGAAGAGACAATGAGTGTGGTTGACGGACTATACGACTTTTTCCCTAGCCAGTTTGTCAATGGAAGCCTGACGAACAAAGCAGGCCAAAATTCGGGATCGTGCAAGATTATGGCGTTTGGCAAGCTACACGGGCTTGATGAACGATCTGTTCTTGCATGTTTTGGTCGATATTACCGAGAGGACGTACTTGGTCATCCAAATGGGAGTGACCACCAAAATATTCGCAATTTCATTACGTCTGGTTGGAAAGGAGTCTCTTTCGAGCGTGTGCCATTGACTCCTAAATTTTCTGTCGCTTAAGTGTTTTCAATAGCTTGAGAATCAGTATATTCAACACAGGCTCCTATCCTTTAGTGAGCATGTGTTGAATAATAAAATCTGCCGCTGTTTATCCGTCTTGGTTAATTTTCACAATTAGCTCGTCTTGCACACGCGCTGCATGCTCATTTGGAACCTGACACGTTCCAGCATTTTCATGACCGCCACCATTATATTGCAGCATCAACTCACCAATGTTTGTCGTCGACGAACGATCAAAAATCGACTTACCGCAAGCAAACACTGTGTTTTGTTTCTTCAAGCCCCAAAGCACGTGGATTGAGATGTTGCACTGGGGAAAGACCGCATAGATCTCAAAACGATTTCCAGCCCATATCGGATCTTCGTGTCTTAAATCAAGCAATACAAGATTGCCACACACTGAAGCACAACGTCTTAGTTGTTCTTGAAACTTTTCACGGTGAGCAAAGTAAACATCGGCACGCTCTATTACGTCTGGTAACGCCATGATCTCTGTTATGGATTTATCGCGACAATGCTCTATCAAATCCATCATCAACTCATAGTTTGAGATACGAAATTCTCTAAAGCGTCCCAAACCCGTTCGAGCGTCCATAATGAAGTTAAGCAGTCCCCATTCTTTGGGGTAGAGCACTTCATCCTTGGTGTATTGTGCGGAGTCTCCCTTGTCCACCTCTTCCATCATTTCGTCCCAGTCGCTAGGAAAGGTGTTTTCACCGCCAAAGTGTTTCCATACGACTCTTGCCGCTGACGGCGCATCTGGGTCAATAATGTAGTTAGCATTGAGGTCCTGATTGCGGATCAACTCTGAGGCATGATGGTCGATGCAAAGGTGAGCCTTCGCGTTATAGGGCAGGTTTGTGGTGATGTCATATTCGTTGATATCGATTACGCCATCTTGCATGTCTTTTGGGTGTACAAATTTGATTTCATCAATTAAATCAATGTGCTTAAGTAGCACTGCACACACTAACCCGTCAAAGTCACTTCGGGTGATAAGACGGTATCGTCTTTCTGACATAGCATTGCTCCATCTCAAGAGTTTGGGGTAACCCCTTTTGGCTAAATAGCTTAATACGTATATTCATACACTCTCTTAAGAATAAGACGAATACCCAATTGTGCAACTTGAACACGAGATGCCCGTCACGCAGATAACTGGAGAAAAAGAAAAAAGCCGCAATGCGGCTTCTATTTAGGAAGGTAATTTTCTGCGATCATACACCTGACACTACCTCCCCCAATGGTCTCTATCGTAGACACATCTATTGGTACGAGTTTCCCATGTCGACGTAACACACTTTTCTGTTCAAGCGTAAATGCGTTGTAGGCCGACAACGACATAGCGATAAGTCGCTCACCTTTCTCGTTTTTTAACTGCAATACGTTCCCACAAAAATACCCCATTTGCTCTTCAGTAATTGAGATTACATCTTTGGTTTTCTGAAGTGATGTTAGTACGCGGCGACGCTCAAACTCTTCGATGATTTCATCACAGATCACCGCAAAGCCTTCACCAACAGCCATCATGACGTTGGTGTGATAGACCGGTGATCCTGATGACATCTTGGTATCAAAGTAGATGACCTCTCGAAATCCGGCTAAATCGACATATTCCTGAAGCAGTTGTCGATCACATCGAACAGACAAGGCGGCATAGACGGTTGAGTTGCTGTGATCCATGATCATCACGCCTGTACTCTCTAAATACGCTTGGGGTGATGTGAGATTTCCGATCTCATGAAACGTTGGAGTTTTAAACCCTGATGATTTCAACGCTTCTGATAGTGCATGTGAGCGCACCTCTCGACGTCTATTTTCACATGCCATGGGAAACAGATAAATATCGCCACTTGGGGAAGTAGAAAACCAGTTGTTAGGGAAAACGGCGTCAGGTGTTTCCGCTTTACTCTTGGCGTAGTCCATTACCGTCACTGTCACCCCATGGCTTCTTAGCAGTTCAACCATTTGATTAAACTCTGCCAATGCTTTTTCTCTTACCTGACTATCAGAAAGAGACAGTGATGTTTGAAATTCATTATCGGCACTGGTTTCTGTATTGAACTTAAAATCAATCGGCGGCACCATCACAACGGCATTCGTTGTATGTACAGCTTGGCAATGAGAGTGGATCGACTCTCTTGGAAAGGGTGCGACCATAAAAACACCTCAACATCTTATTAACATTATTGTAATGAGGTTTATTTTAGTCATTGGATTGAAGAAAAGTTGCCTAAATGAGACAGTCATTTAAGCCATGATGCTAGAAATTAACTATCAAAATAGAGAATCAAAGAAAATATACCTATGAAGCACATTCTGAGCCCGTCACTTTCTCTTAACGTGTTGATGTTAAGACAAGGTGATGAGATCAGGATTTATGCCAGCACTTCGTTTGTATTCGGCAATGACGATTTCACTTCGAGTTTGAATGACACCAGGCAGCTGAACAATACGATTGGACATAAATTGCTGATATGCCTTTATGTTCTTAACGCGCACTTTAACCATGGCATCAAAGTCTCCAGACAAGGAGTAACATTCTTCGATTTCTGGAATCAGCAATGCTGATTTAGCAAATTTATCAAAGATTGAAAGATTACTTTGATCGAGGCGCATATGAATAAACACAATCACGTCTAAGCCGAGTTTATCTGCCGAAATATCCGCGTGATAGCCTGCAATGTATCCTTCCCTTTCGAGGCGCTTCACCCGCTCTGAACACGGCGTTGTAGTGAGGTTAACGCGCTTAGCCAGCTCAACAACAGGCAAACGACCATTGGATTGGAGAATGCGGAGAATTTCGATGTCTGTGCGATCGAGGGTGGAGGTAATACTTTTCATGAATAACCTAATTTACAGTGATATCTACTACGTCATTAATAGTTAGAAGTCATTATCGTTATTAAAACGACCATACAATATATTTGAACAATAAAAAAGCCAGCATATCAATGCTGGCTTTGTACTTAGTAAGCTTCAGTAATCAATATGTTGGAAGCTGGGATAGTACCTTATGATACTGCTCTTCAAATGTATCATAGGAACCATTCAAATAGGCTTGAAGCTGAAGATAGCTCATGTCCCACAGTAGCTTCTCTTCTGACGTTGCTGCGGCATACGCTGCAGGATACGCAGAAATCGCATCTGAAATATGCTGGGCATTTCCGAACCATACATCCGCGATAATTTGATAAGTATAATTTACCGCGGTTTGTATCGGATAAGCAGTGCCTCCGGCAAACGAAATCGTCCCGTTGTTATTGTCTAGCACAGCAAATCCTTGCTCAATTGCAGTGCCAAGGTAAACGTTAATCACGTTATTTGCTAAGTCATTCGTGAACGGCATCTCTGTCAAGGAGTCAGGTATGAAAGCAATAATACTGTTGACGAAAGGTCCGTCATTGTATGGAGCTCCATTGCTCTCAACCATTACCCATTGACTCGATGGTAAGCTCAGTACCTTTCCGTATGCTCGTGTTCTATCTTCAAACACTTTCGAAATAAGAGCCCTCTCTGTCGCATCGAGTATCGCTTTCGTATTTTGACCTGACTTATCGACTAGGGTTGAAGCATACTTTTGTGCAAGTGTGTTCGTTCCTGTGGCTTCAAACACCCTTCCGCCAACATTAAATTCTAAAACGCCATTTGCCAGATCATTTTGACCACCACTGTACTTGATAAAGCTATCGCGCTGAACTCTCGCTCGCTCCGCTAACTCGAAGTCATCGGTATGAACTGAGCGCGCTGCTCTTGCAAGTATCAACTCAGCAAACGTTTGGCGTTTATCAAAGTCCAAACCAAGATAGTTTGATTGAGCACGGTTCATTGGAGCCAAAGATTCAAGTAATTCGGTAACGTGTAGATTCACACTAACGTTGTAATCTTTGGTCACATCGACACCTTGTTCGTTCACCAAGGTAATGGTTCTCGCTAAAGGTGCCCCTGTCAAAATATGTTCGATGACGTTATCAAACTCAGGCTTCACACCAGGCCAGTCGATCAAAGCGGAATGATTTCCATCATCCGTCCAACGGAGAGTTTCTCTTCGCATGAGCATGTCAGCAGCAATCACTTTATCCGGCCACATACCAAGCACTGAAACAGCATCGGAGTATGGTACGTCAGGATTGACACTTCTTGTTGAATTCAGAAACTTACCATCGCGGGTTTCAGCAACGACCTTAGCCACTGAGCCATATGTCCCTGTAAATAGCGATTTAATCTCTTCGTCAAAACAAGATGCAAAACCAACTTGGTAATTTGCTGGTACTAAATGAGACAAACGGTTAAATGTTTGTTCCAATGAAACCATAAATCTACTGGCGTCTGGAGAGTCACCTAACTGAACAAGACACTGATGCTCAGGTGTAGCCAACACATCGAGGAAAAATGACGCTGCGCGCTCTACTGGCAACCCGTAGTCGCAGTACCAAGCTGTATCTGCTGAATAACCTTCCGAGTCAACACACGCTGATGTGGTTAATCGCGCCAAATGATCCAACGGCTTATCTGTTGCCTGGTTCTCTCCGTAAGCTTCAAACAAATCATCGATCATTTCTGCTTCCTCAATGAACTCTCTGACTTCATTGAATTCGCGATGACGTCTTAAGGCATAGCTTGAGTAATCATTCTTGAACAGCACTCCTTCTCTATAGACCGCGGCGTTTCGACGATCAAAGCTATCAAGGTAGGATTGCCAGTAATAATCGATAATCTCAGGTCTATTAGTACCTTCATCGAAGCGGTTACAGTCGCTGTTACCCGATACGTTGCCATCAGTACAGAATGAATAAGGCTTACGGCTGGTTTCAAACCCAAATGAGCTATCATTGCTAGAGCCTAAATCTCTGATATATCTAAGTACTCCATAACGTCCCTCACCAGAGCGAGCAAAGTAGTCTTTGTTGACTTGCGCATCAACTGCTGAAACGTCACAGGTGTATGTTACTTCAGCATCAGGGTTTTCAGAATTAGATGCACTGTTTTCGAAGCAATTGAGCAGACCTTGATGAATAAAGTCTCCATTCTCATCTCGTTCGCTGAATGTTGCTGTCGAAATGACATCTACTTTGCGACCATAACCAAATTTGAATGCAGCGAGATCATATAACCCCCACGTTGGCGTTTCATCCAACATGCTCGGGGCATAGTCCATCGTAGAACTGTATGCAGGACGTACGTTTAGCTTGAGCTTGTCCACCTGATCATCAGTGAAAAAGTTCGCTTTATCGTTTGACGCTTTGAAATTGTGTCTTAGGCCTAAATTGTGACCAATTTCATGAACAAAGGTATTTGAGTAAGTGGTGACCGTGATTGCATCAGATACATCCTGAAGCACATCTTCAGGGAGTTCGTGCCAATATCTAAGTGTTCTTGTTAATTCAACGCCCTTGTCATCTAAAACGATATTAAAAAAGCGATCATCACTCAGTGGCAATCTTTCAATTTCGGATTTCGTTGTAGCTGAAGACCATGAAGCTTCTAGCGGATACAAATTATTTTCCGCCCAAAATGCCATTCTTTGCTGTTCAGCTTTGGCTAAATCTTCAAATGCCATATCACTAAGCAATTCAGTCGGTCTCGACGGTCCACTCTCATGCGTTGGTATCTGATAGTAATTTTCAGATAGCGCTGGTGCGTCAACATCCTCAACTAAACGCTGCACGTTTGCCATAGCAACACGCATCGTTTGAGATGCTGCTTTCTCTCTAACTTCACTCGAATTATGATCATGAGTGACATCTGTCAGAGCCTTAGACAATTCGCCTCGATTATATACACGAGCCATGTTGTCCCAATAAACTTTCACACCAGTGCGGGCAACACCAGAATATTGGTTAACATGCGCCTTAACAATCTCGCCAGTGAGCGGGTGCGCTACTGATGGTCCGTAACCCAGAAGGCCATTAGCAAGTGGCTCATCGACAAGGTTAATAACGTTATAACGTAGGTCGCCTGGATGAACACCTTTTGGAGCTACTGGGTTGGCAATTCGAATTGATGGAACGCCCGTTTTGTCTAAAGACAACGTCTCGTTCATTTTCACGACAGTTTCAATTGTCGCATCGAGGAAAATTTTATTTTCTGGTTCAAAAAAGTTATCCGACAGATAGTAATCGATCGTAGGTAAAGCCGGATTAAATCTATTGAGATAAACGACATCTCGGTAGTAATTATTCGTTACCGGATCAATCACTTTCGTCGCCGATGTGAAAAAGCCTAACTCATTCTCATCGTTAACAGGGTAGAGAACTGGTTCGTACCCTTTTGACTTAACGATATCCTCGTGAACAAGCGAGTAGAAAAAGCGCGATTTGAAACCACCATCTCGGAAAATGTCATCTGTGCCTGCTTTGGTACTAAAGTTGATGTGCCCAGACAATGCATCAAGATCAACGGTAAATGTGCGCTCAAGTTCAAAATTGATCACCCCGTTCTCTGGGTCAAATTCCCAGTGGATCAACTCTGGCGTACCCACTTCAGTCAGACCATCTTTGATGCCAAACAGTTCGACGTAGTTAATATCTATTGTTTCAGCATCAACAAACTCAGGAGTAAAGTGAGTACTGTTTTTGACACTAAAGTCACCATCGGTAATTTCTTCTTCTGTATTTGTACAATCACCGTAAGCGTCTTCTTTACAACGATAAGCTGCAAATTCACCTGGGATTTTCAATACCGCTGGAAAGTTAGTGTTGTCATCATTGACATTTTGTCCTGCTACATTGCAGAAACCACTTTCGTCCTTTATCAATGAACGATCTGGATAGTTCTTATCATATTCACGCAACTCCAACCCTGTTTCGGAAAAACAAAGCTCGACTAGCTTAGGTATACCCTGAAGAAATGGGAATTGACTAAGGGCAAAACGTGGTGCTGCGCCAGTCGTGGGCACATATAGCCAACGGCCTTCTTTGATGTTAGAAACCGCTATCTCTTTATCCGAGCGAGAATCTAGCGTTTGATATTCTTGGTTATCTGCTCCACAGCCCGCCAAAATAGCAGCAATGGACGCAGACAATATTAGTCTGTTTAGTTTCATACCAAAGTCCTTTTTAGAATGAGAATGTGAGAGAAGCGGTATAAGTGGCTTCTTTTTCATCGAAGAGGTCGATATTCCCGAGAGTGCCTCGCTCAGCATCGTAATAAACACCAGAGTTTGATGCTGACAATGCCGCTGACAAGTTTTCTGTCAGAGGGTAGCTTGCTTTTATTTCTCCTACATAAGTCCAATCACGACGACTACCTTGATAAGTCCAAGACGTGCCGCCTATTACTGTGCCTTCAAAATAGGCATCACCTAAACCATAACCAACATTGCCGACAACAGAAACGATATGTTCTGTCAGCACTTTTCCATTCACTGTTGTTTTATATTCATGGAAGTTTTTTCTGTATCTTGGGGACAAATAGAAATCAATTCCGAGTGCATTCGCTGTCACTGATGTGGCGAGTCTTACACCGCTTTGAAGATCATTTTTCCTTGAAAATTCTGATGTAGGAAGTGTCAGTTGTATTTGTGCGCCGACCTTACCAGTTTCACCAAACTCAACCAGTGAAGAGCGCGAAAGTCCGAGTGCTGTATCTGTAAAGAAATCACCAGTTTCATCTTCATAAGCTCGATAGCCACCACTCGTTAAGTAGGCAAGATAAAGCTCTGAAATTTTGTAAGTTCCCTTAGCGCTCCAGTTCAGTGATCTTATCGAGCGATAATCATCTTTATCAAAGCCATTCTGGCTATAGTAAGCAACCGCGTTGCCGCCCCAAGCCGACTCTTCAAGGTTTTCTGCCAACACGGTGAGCGGAAATGTCGAAGCGAGTGCCAAACCACAAAGACCCGATAATCTGCATTTTTTCATTAATACCATCCTTGAAATTGCTTCTGAATTAACTTCAGATTTCGCTCATCCCTGAGCAAGCTTTTCAAACTGTTCGCCTTATGAACAATCATAGAAAAACAAATTTTGAAGCAATGCACGCATGCGTACTATCTAACAAGTACGCGCTTTATTGATTAGGATCATTAAGATGGAATTATTATTAGGACGTACATCTCAAATTAAACAAAAAATATAATTATTATATTTCTAAACATTAACAGGAGAAACAAATATAAACATTCTAGAAAAGACGGGGTGCAATTTTGGTTTATGCTTACATGCTCTAGAATTGACAGTCACGATAGTTGAATATTTATTCCAACCAACACTGGTTGAATATTGGCCAGGTGGGCATGGTTAGATGGCACACAACATACAATTAAGCCATTGCCGAGTAGATAACTGTATATAATAAAGACAATATTCGGGAAGTAATTAATTTATTAAAAATGAATTTATAATCTATATAGCTTTAACATAATGCTGAAATAATACATTTTCGCTTTATAAATTTACTGAAAAATAACCCGTCATAGCCAGAGAGCCATATATAACGATCAATAGCCAAAACCTACTTTGATCGATAAATCCTTTCCTACGACCTTCGGGTTATGAGCCCGACGAGCTACCAGACAGCTCCATCCCGCGTCCGATTAACCGTTCAAAGCACGATATAGGCTTGCTCTCCGTGAGAGCTTCGTTTTTCATGACAAAAGAAGAATTTAGAAAGAAACATCGGGTTCGAACCGATGAGCTCAATCTTGGCAAGCTTGCGCTCTACCCGCTAAACTAGTGTCGCAGTATCAATCCTTTTTCAACGTTGAATTAAATGTCGTTGCGGGAGTCGGATTTGTTCAGCCAAACCCTTTGCAATGACTTTAGGGTTGTGACTGAAAATGCTGGAAACGAAAAAAGCCTGACTTTACAGTCAGGCTTTTCGTAAATAGTTGCGGAAGTGGATTTTAACGGGCAAACCCTTTGCAACGGCCTGATGGTTATAACAAGAAATCGTTATAACCACCGAGCTTAAATTTGGTTGCGGGAGCCGGATTTGAACCAACGACCTTCGGGTTATGAGCCCGACGAGCTACCAGACTGCTCCATCCCGCGTCCGATTAACCGTTCAAAGCACGATGTAGGCTTGCTCTCCGTGAGAGCTTCATCTTTCATCACAAAAGAAGAATTTGGAGCGACACATCGGGTTCGAACCGATGACCTCAACCTTGGCAAGGTTGCGCTCTACCAGCTGAGCTAGTGTCGCAATATCAACCG
>NZ_JAKJSE010000065.1:0-795 GCF_050336585.1 Enterovibrio makurazakiensis | reverse complement strand
CTGCATTGACTGTGTTGATAGCATTACTCCGAAGAGTTCAACCATCTTGGGTCACTCAGTTCATTGATAAATCTTATGTCTATCAAGTACGAGTGCCCACACAGATTGTATAGGTCAAATTGTTAAAGAACGTTGACTGTAGAAGCGGCTCTTTTCGAGTCGTCTTCTCATCGTCAGGGCTGCGAATTCTACGCTGCCAGGCGATGAAGTCAAGAAGAAATTTTGAGATTTTTCAACGTTGCTTTCGCAACCTTCAAAACGTCTTGTTGACTCSCTTCAACCGCGAGAAGCACTGGGCTTTTCCGTTGAAGCAGGCGGGCATTCTACTGATTGAGTCGTTAACGTCAAGCGTTTATTTTCAATCAATTTTGAAGCCGTTTTCGCCGTACTGAGTGGGCTKCTTGTTCCGTGTGGAGCAGGTCGCCGTGTCAGTGAGGTCGCATTATAGGGAGGCTTGAGATCTTGGCAAGCGCTTTTTTACGATTTCTTATGAAAAAATACCTCTTTGTACGAATTGCAGTCGAAAGCCTCATTTTCACACATCTTATCAACAGCTACCTCACAAGCAGCAGTGTATATCTCACATTGCGCGCTCACTCACCTCTCTACACACTCGACGACAAAGCCAGATCATATAGCGGTTAACTTTCATATATTGAGAAGCAGCTGTAGGTCATAGATGTAGATGTAGATGTAGATGTAGATGTAGATGTAGATGTAGATGTAGATGTAGATGTAGATGTAGATGTAGATGTAGATGTAGATGTAGATGTAGATGTAGATGTAGATGTAGAT
>NZ_JAKJSE010000064.1:0-806 GCF_050336585.1 Enterovibrio makurazakiensis | reverse complement strand
ACCTTGTTGGACAGCGCGACGGTGAAGGTAATGTTTTGACCTTCATTGACTTCGCCACCCCCCGTGACATTCAGGGAAGGGCGGTCGTCATTGTCACCGGCGGTGGTGTTATCGCCATCAATGCCGTCATCAGAAATGGTGGCATCTTGTTGACCGCTCAGGATCAGGTTGCCCTGACCATCAACGGCAATGCCGGTGTCTGCGGAGACATTTAGGGTGAAGCTTTCATCACCTTCAAAGCGTTTGTCATCACGGGTTTCGAAGACCAGSYCAAAGGCTTTGTTRCCACCGCTGATGGATTGGGTGTAGGTACCAGCAAAGACGGCATCAATTTCGTCGTCAGTCAGTACCTTGTTGTTGATGGTGAGGCCAGTGATATCACCGCGCTCAACACCTTGCTCGGTGAGGTTGAAAGTGTATTCGACGTYGCCCGCGACCTTGTTGGACAGCGCGACGGTGAAGGTAATGTTTTGACCTTCATTGACTTCGCCACCCCCCGTGACATTCAGGGAAGGGCGGTCGTCATTGTCAYCGGCGGTGGTGTTATCGCCATCAWTGCCGTCATCAGAAATGGTGGCATCTTGTTGACCGCTCAGGATCAGGTTGCCCTGACCATCAACGGCAATGCCGGTGTCTGCGGAGACATTTAGGGTGAAGCTTTCATCACCTTCAAAGCGTTTGTCATCACGGGTTTCGAAGACCAGGTCAAAGGCTTTGTTACCACCGCTGATGGATTGGGTGTAGGTACCAGCAAAGACGGCATCAATTTCGTCGTCAGTCAGTACCTTGTTGTTGATGGTGAGGCC
>NZ_JAKJSE010000063.1:0-807 GCF_050336585.1 Enterovibrio makurazakiensis | reverse complement strand
TAGGCAAAACTGCATTGACTGTGTTGATAGCATTACTCCGAAGAGCTCAACCATCTTGGGTCACTCAGTTCATTGATAAATCTTATGTCTATCAAGTACGAGTGCCCACACAGATTGTATAGGTCAAATTGTTAAAGAACGTTGACTTTCAATRCCTTAGCGCAGTGCGCTTCAGCAAGYCAGGCCGCGTATCTTACGCGATTCTGATATTCAGTCAAGAAAAAACTTTCATCTTTTTTCATCCGAAGATGAAGGGTAAAAATCTTTTTTTGACGTCGCTCACATTACAATCAGTGGGAGCGAAATAAAAGCCCGTTCAGAGAACGGGCTCTCTTTCAAATTTGAAGCCTGGCGATGTCCTACTCTCACATGGGGAGACCCCACACTACCATCGGCGCTGTTACGTTTCACTACTGAGTTCGGCATGGAGTCAGGTGGGTCCATAACGCTRTGGTCGCCAAGCAAATTTTGTTGTGTTTCCCGCCTAAGCGAAAAACGAAAATCTGGGAAAATGTCTGACTAGCTTCTCTTACACATTCAATGTTCTTACTTTGAGTCCGCTAAAACCCCTTGGGTGTTGTATGGTTAAGCCTCACGGGCAATTAGTATCAGTTAGCTCAACGCCTCGCAGCGCTTACACACCTGACCTATCTACGTCGTAGTCTTCAACAACCCTTTAGAGACCTTAAAGGTCTAGGGATGACTCATCTTGAGGCTCGCTTCGCGCTTAGATGCTTTCAGCGCTTATCGATTCCGAACTTAGCTACCGGGCAATGCCACTGGCGTGACAACCCGAACACCAACACC
>NZ_JAKJSE010000062.1:0-828 GCF_050336585.1 Enterovibrio makurazakiensis | reverse complement strand
ACGTTCCCGGGCCTTGTACACACCGCCCGTCACACCATGGGAGTGGGCTGCACCAGAAGTAGATAGCTTAACCTTCGGGAGGGCGTTTACCACGGTGTGGTTCATGACTGGGGTGAAGTCGTAACAAGGTAGCCCTAGGGGAACCTGGGGCTGGATCACCTCCTTAACGATACTATCGATGCYAGTGTCCACACAAATTGTATAGGTTAAAGAACAAGAACACGATGTGTCCCATTCGTCTAGAGGCCTAGGACACCGCCCTTTCACGGCGGTAACAGGGGTTCGACTCCCCTATGGGACGCCACTTATTAAATACATTCTCACGAGTGTTGTTAGAAAGTGGTGACTCGAAAGAACATCATAGCTCTTTAAAAATCTGGAAAGCTGACTAGTAGATTYATTCTWAGGAATRAATTGAAATCTGTTTCTTATCTCTCTACCCGAGAGRTAACGAAACAAAAGTTCTCAAAACGTTAATTCTTCGGAATTAACACCAAACACATTCAAGTGTTCTTGGTTTCATCGAAAGATGAACATATTTGAGTCCGGCGAAAAACCGTTCATCGAAAGATGAACCGACTCTTTAACGAGAGTCACCTTGGTTGTTTGTCCATACGCAAGACCTCTTGGGGTTGTATGGTTAAGTGACTAAGCGTACACGGTGGATGCCTTGGCAGTCAGAGGCGATGAAGGACGTAGTAACTTGCGATAAGCGTAGATAAGGCAGTAACAGCCACTTGAGTCTACGATTTCCGAATGGGGAAACCCACGTGCATAAGCACGTATCATGCAGTGAATACATAGCTGTATGAGGCGAACTCGGGGAAC
>NZ_JAKJSE010000061.1:0-977 GCF_050336585.1 Enterovibrio makurazakiensis | reverse complement strand
ATTCTCATATTATTTCTATCATATTCTCGCATGCTGGAAGATCCCATACATGGTTTCAGAGTGGACTGATAAATTGAATAAAAAGCCATTGCCAGAAAATATTAAAGAATGGTCAACGCCCTTACCTAAAGACCAGTGGCAAAAACCGAGCAAAGAGCTTGTCGCCCAAAAAGAAGTGTTAATGAAGCACTTTGAAGCAGGCGGAACGTTAGCAGATTTCAATCAAATTAAGGCATAGTTTGCTATTTGCTTAAACATATCTACCCCAACAACTTCCCCTTAATCCCATTGAACACCGCCAGCACCCTATCATGGGCTGGCTTGTGGTCGKCGATAAACGACAAACAGGCTAAGGCGCTTTCGTCATAATCTTTAGGTAATTTAACATTCAAATCCTTCGAAATGGYTCRGGCGTACTTGAGCTGTTTTTCTGTGGGTAGCTTTAGTTCATCAGGGATCGCTGCATGAATTGTGTCGGTAACAATGTAATTAATGCAGGCACCATCCGATGTTTGTCACCATCCCCCCATTCTATAATTCGGCCAAATCTTGCTCAGCGAGCAACTTTTCGCCCGAACCACAAGCAATCCCTTGCTCAGTCAATCCCAAAATAAACATAACTGTTTGTTTTTATCGCAATTTAAAGCTGGCATGCCCTTTGCCTTTATCACCCGTTTCGTTGCTCGCCAAAATCTTGAGTATCTCGACCTACTAATCGAAGTTACCTCAAAACATCAGAAACCCAGAGGTTACATTGAAGTGGGTGGCGAAGGTGGCATGATTTTCCAAACCCAGCAAATGTGGTTACTGTTCTTGATGAGTCTAGGTATCTCTGTCTGGCTGCTTTGGAGAAATGGAGGCGTAATGGGATCGACACATTAGAACAGATTTGGATGCAACTAAGTCAGCCCAATGAGCCTCTAATACTTGGGTTGCCTATTTACCCAAGGGTTTACCCAAGGGAGATAAACACCCAA
>NZ_JAKJSE010000060.1:0-1074 GCF_050336585.1 Enterovibrio makurazakiensis | reverse complement strand
GGTACCACCAAGAAGGACATCATTACCAACATGACCATATAATTTGTCGTTACCGTCGTTACCTTCTAGGCGGTCATCGCCGTATTCACCATGCAGAGCATCGTCGCCGTTACCGCCTGAGAGGTAGTCATTACCGCCAGCACCATTCAGGGTATCGTTGCCGTCTTCGCCATAGAGTGAATCGTTACCGTTGTAGCCATAGAGGTAATCATTACCCCACTGACCGTAGAGTTTGTCGTCATGATTACCGCCGTCGAGGTGGTCATTGCCGTGACCGCCGACAAGAACATCATTGCCATCTTGACCGTACAGTGCATCGTTGCCGTTACCGCCTTCTAAACGGTCATTGCCCCATTCGCCGTAAAGTTTGTCGTCATGGTTACCGCCATCAAGGTGGTCATTGCCGTGTCCACCGACGAGGGTATCGTGGCCGTCCTGGCCGTAGAGTTTGTCGTTATCGTTGCCACCATGGAGGTAATCATTACCCGCACCACCCAGTAAGGTGTCGTGGCCATTATCACCATAAATGGTGTCATTATCTTGTTGGCCGTCGAGGTGGTCATTGCCGTCACCGCCACGCAGGGTATCGTTACCTGTCCAGCCGTAGAGGGCGTCATCCCCCGCAAGGCCATGCATGTCGTCGTGACCCCATTGACCGTGAAGTTGGTCATTGCCGTTACCGCCGTTGAGGTGATCGTTACCATGACCACCGACAAGGACATCGTCACCGTCTTCACCCCAGAGGCCGTCGTCACCGTTGCCGCCTTCAAGACGGTCATTGCCCCATTGGCCGTAGAGCTTGTCATTGTGCTCGCCGCCGTCGAGGTGGTCATTGCCGTGACCGCCGACAAGAACGTCATTGCCATCTTGACCGTAAAGGGCATCGTCGCCATTGCCGCCTTCAAGACGGTCATTGCCCGATTCGCCGTAGAGTTTGTCGTTATCGTCACCGCCGTCGAGGTGATCATTGCCGTCGCCGCCACGCAGGGTATCGTTACCTGTCCAGCCGTAGAGGGCGTCATCCCCCGCTAGGCCATGCATGTCGTCGTGACCCCATTGACCGTGAAGTTGGTC
>NZ_JAKJSE010000059.1:0-1074 GCF_050336585.1 Enterovibrio makurazakiensis | reverse complement strand
TGTCTTATGCTTCGATGTTTTTCTATTACACGTACCATATCCTAAGCGGTTGGAAGCTGCCTTATCTAGTCTCTGAATGGACCGATAGTCTTGCAAAAGTGGAACTGCCACAAGAGGTGGCAGATTGGTCGACACCTATTCCTGAGAGCGAATGGGCTAAACCGAGTGAGGAATTGCTAAGAGAACGCGCAGCCATTGAAAAGCACTATGAAGCAGGCGGCGGCATCATGGATTATCGTCAAACTGAGGGTGAGAAGACCCCATAACCATGATCTGGAAAAAAAAGAAAAATCAGGATATCGACCTGACGGAGCTTACGCCCAAGGCGGGAGACACCCGCAAATTTATTGCCGGCGAAGCGGTGTTTTTTTCACCCAAGCCCCTTCCTTCAGCAAAAATTGCCAAAGAAACCGTGGTGACCTCACCCGAAATACTGGCCATTAATGATACGTACATTGATATCGGCCAGCGGAATCAAGGGAAGGCAAGGCAGGTACAACTGGGGAACTCCACGATAGGCTTGATTGCCGTTGTGATGTTGATATTAGCTATCATCTTTGGGTTTAGGGATGCTTCTATTTATGGGTCTATCGAAGCATCATTTCGAGCAGTAGTTGATGAACTCGCTACACCCTTCGCCTTAGCCTTTACCTTTCTTATAGGCATTTGCTGGTACGTCATTATTAGCAGCTCTTTCGATTTTGCCCGCCAGCGTCCTATTCGCTTAAACCGTGAGCGTCGGGAAATCTGCTATTACTCCGACAAAGAAAAAAAGCCCACCATTGCCCCGTGGGAAGAGGTGGTGTGTTGGGTAGCCACGAACCGCGGCACCACAGGCAACAGCATGGTGACGCATTTTACTTTTGGATTGGCCATTCCCACGCCTGATGGCAAGGATTACTGGATACTGCGCCGCCCGATTGCCACAGTGACCGACGGGCAACGCATGTGGGAAACCATGCGCATGTACATGGATGAGCCGCCAGCACGTCGCCCCACCCCAAGCCCCTTTGAAAAAGAAGACCGTGCCTTGTTTGATAAGAACCGTCGTGAAATGCGGGAGAAGTTCAAAAA